>CABZSY010000061.1 GCA_902528505.1 uncultured Pelagibacteraceae bacterium | reverse complement strand
TATTTTTTTATAATCTTTTTCTGAAATTAGCCCTGTTTTTAATGTTTCATGTTTCAAAGTAGTATTGTTCTTTAGAGCAGTCTTAGCAATTTTTGCAGCAATATCGTAGCCTATGTGGGGTGCTAATGCTGTTACTAGCATTAAAGAATTGTCTAAGTGTTCCTGAATTTTCTTTTTGTTGGCTTTTATCCCTTTAACACAATAAACAGCAAAATTTTTGGTACTGTCTGATATTAAATCTATTGATTGCAGAATATTATGTGCAATTAATGGTTTAAAAACATTTAATTCAAAGTGTCCATGTGAACCAGCTATAGTAATACCATTATGGTTTCCAATTACTTTTACACAAACCATTGTGACTGCCTCACACTGAGTTGGGTTAACCTTGCCAGGCATTATCGAAGAACCTGGTTCATTTTCTGGTAAAATTAATTCTCCATAACCAGCCCTTGGACCTGATCCTAAAAATCTAATATCATTAGATATTTTCATTAAAGCTACCGCACAAGTATTTAAGGTTCCAGAAAAATTTACTATTGCATCATGGGCCGCAAGTTCTGCAAACTTATTTGGGGCTGGTTTAAATTTTATTTTTGTAAACTTTGCTATTTCTTTGACTACTTTTTTATCAAAGTTTTTTTTTGAATTTATCCCAGTTCCAACCGCAGTTCCACCTTGAGCAAGAAATAAAATTTCTTTTAACGCATATTCAATTCTTTCGATACTTTTTTTAACTTGTACATGATATCCTGAAAACTCTTGACCTAAAGAAAGAGGAGTTGCATCTTGAAGGTGTGTCCTTCCAATTTTTACTATATTTTTAAATTCTTTAGATTTTCTATTTAATTCTTTTTCTAAAACCTTTAAGTTTGGTAATAATTTACTTAATGTTTCTTTTGCAACCGATATATGCATAGCAGTTGGAAAAACATCATTTGTAGATTGTGATTTATTTACATGATCATTTGGATGAACAGGTTTTTTTGAACCTTTTTTTCCACCCATCATTTCTATTGCACGGTTAGCAATAACTTCATTCACATTCATATTTGATTGTGTTCCGGAGCCTGTTTGCCAAACTTTTAATGGAAAATTATCATCTAACTTACCTTTTATTACCTCGTCTGAAGCTCTAATAATTGCTTTTGATATTCTATTATCAATCAATTTGTCCTTAGCATGAACTATTGCTGCAGATCTTTTAATAATTGCAATAGATTTAATGATGGAAATATTTACTAAAATTTTACCAATATTAAAAAATTTATTAGATCTTTGGGTGGATGCACCCCATAATTTATCATTAGGAACATTAACACTTCCAATGCTATCGAATTCTTTTCTTAATTTCATTGATTAATTTCTAAGTTACAAATAATTATAAATATACAATAAATTATTAAAAACATACAGGAGCAATATGTCGAATTTTAGAAAAGTAGGAACTTTCATGAAAACTTTTGGTCAAGAAGTTAAAATAGAACCTTCATTTAGCAATGATAAAATCAATAAATTAAGGATTGATCTTATTAAAGAGGAATTAGAAGAGCTTACAGATGCCATGAATAAAAAAGATTTATTAGAAGTAGCTGATGCTTTAACAGATATTTTGTATGTTACTTATGGGGCAGGGCACGCATTTGGAATAGATTTAGATAAATGTTTTGAGGAAGTTCAAAATTCAAACATGAGTAAATTAGATGAAAATGGTAAACCTATATTTAATGATGCAGGTAAAGTAATGAAAGGGCCAAGTTATTTCAAACCTGATCTTTCTAAATTTGTATCTTAAATTTCTAATTTTAGATCAATGGCATGAGCGCTATGAGTGATTGAGCCTACAGAAATTCTATTAACACCAGTCGATGCAACTGATTTAACTGTTTTTAAACTTATATTTCCTGAAGCTTCTGTTTCGTAATTTTTGTTTGAGATTTCAACACCTTCTTTCAAATTTCTAATACTCATGTTGTCAAATAACACAGTATTAAACTTAAGTCCCATTATTAATTTAAGTTGATTAAGGTTATCTACTTCG
>CABZSY010000060.1 GCA_902528505.1 uncultured Pelagibacteraceae bacterium | reverse complement strand
CTATAAAAATAAGCCTCTTTTTGAACACTCTGTAGAAAAAGCTTTAAAATCTAAATTATTTAAAAAAATAATTTTAGTCATTAACAATAAAAAACAAATCAAAAAAAAATTTTCTAAAAATGTGGTTATTGTTAAGGGGGGGAAAGAAAGATCAGACTCTTCTCTGATTGGACTTAAATTTATTAAAAAATTTAGACCAACAAACGTCTTAATTCATGATGCAGCGAGACCAAATTTTTCAATACAACTTTTAAAAAATTTAGTTAAATCACTTAGGAAAAATAAGGCAGTGATCCCAAGTGTAAATACAAAAGATTCTATTAAGTATAGAGTTAAAAAACAGTTAATTAATTTAAATCGTGATCATTCTTTTTTAACTCAGACCCCGCAAGCCTTTAGATTTAATAATCTTTATAATTTATCAATAAAGCAAAAAGCTAAAATTCAGGATGAAGCAACGTTATTTATTGAAAATAATTTAAAAGTAAATTTTATAAGAGGTGAAAATTTTAATAATAAGATTACTTATAAAGAAGATATCAATATTAATAAAACATTTATTGGAATAGGTTTCGATATTCATCGATTAATTAAAGGTAAAAAATTATACTTAGGTGGTTTAAAAATACCATTTCATTCAGGGTTAAAAGGTCATTCAGATGGAGATGTTATAATTCATTCCATTATCGATGCTCTACTGGGTGCTATGAGAAAAAAAGATATAGGGACTTTATTTCCAGATAATAAAAAAAAATTTAAAAATATAAGGTCTCCTAGAATGTTAAAACCAGTAATTCAGATAATGGATAAAAATGAATTCTATATCAATAACGTTGATATAAATTTAATATGTGAACAACCCAAAGTCTCAAAATACAGGGATAAAATAATTAAATCCTTATCTAAATTATTAAACATTGATAGTTCGTTAATAAATCTTAAAGGCAAAACTGTTGAAAAATTAGGATTAATAGGAAAGGAAAAAGCAATTGCTTGTGAGGTAATTTGCTCAATTTCTCAATGAAAAAAATTAACGTTTTAATATCAACTTTCTTTGGTTACGGATATCTAACCAAAATGCCTGGCACTGTAGCGTCTTTGGTAACATCAATTTTTATTTATATTGCTTATGAATATTTAGGATACACTGATTTAAGATTTTCAATTATCTTCTTTTTTATTATATTTTTTTATTCATTTTATGCAGTGAAAGATAGTGAGAGTGAATTTGTAAATAAAGATCCAAGAGAAATAGTAATTGATGAAGTTTTAGGTCAATCTATGCCGTTAATTCTACTATTGTATTTGAACCAAACTAATCAGATATCTATGCAGATAGAAATTTATTATATTATTTCTTTCTTTGTTTTTAGATTTTTTGACATCTTAAAGCCATTTCCAGTAAGTTATTTTGATAAAAATTTTAAAAATTACTTTGGCATAATCATGGACGATATTATGGCTGGATTTTATACGATATTGGTAATTTACCTAATAAGCCTTAAATTTTGATGGACATTAAACTTCTGCATAAAAAACTAATTCAAAAAAAATTGACTATTTCTGTTGCTGAGTCTTGTACAGGAGGTCTTTTATCTAATAATTTAACAAAATTATCTAATGCATCTAAATACTTCCAAATAGGATTAATTACATACTCTAACAATGCAAAAATTAAAATTTTGAAGGTTAAAAAAAAAATTATCCATAAATATGGTGCTGTAAGCCCAGAAACTTGTGAGGCAATGGTTAAAAATTTATCAAAGATTTCTAAAAGTAAAATTAATATCTCTATTACAGGAATTGCAGGACCTAATGGGGGAACAAAACTTAAACCAGTTGGATTAGTTTATATTGGAGTAAAAAAAAGTAATAAAATATTAATTGCTAAAAATATATTTAAAAACAAAAACAGAGTTAATATACAAAGAGCTACAGTCAAAAGATCTTTAGAAATTGTAAATTCCTTAATCTAGAGATTTTCAGCTTTTTTTTGAAAAGCATCTGCTATTTTATTTAGACCAAATTGGAAAGATTTTTCCATAATTAAATTTAAAA
>CABZSY010000059.1 GCA_902528505.1 uncultured Pelagibacteraceae bacterium | reverse complement strand
TAAAGCCCAATTCTTAGCATCTTGAGTAGTAACATGGTAATTAAATGTTTTTGGCTTTACAAACATTTGATTAGTATCATCAAAACGTCCTTCTTTAATTGTATCTACCCAAATTATGAAATCTGCTGGGAATGAGCTTCTCGCTTCTGGAGTGGGTGCTATGAAATCTGCAATAACATAATTACCTTCACCTTTTAACTTTAGGGCGAACTTAGCCATTCTTTTTGCTTGTCTGATCCTTCCTTCTTTTGAGAAATCCCAATCATCTGCTGCTTTTCTTACTTCGTCAGCATTTAATCTTTTAGCATTCAAATACGGCGCTATTTCATTTGCTAAAGTTGTTTTACCTGCACCAGGTAATCCCATTACCAAAATTATTTTCATTTTACTTTATAAAGTCCTAACCAAGCATTTACGTCTTTACTAGCTATATAATCAGATTTAAAAAATTCCATTTCTGACCATTTGTTGTTTGCTTTTAAATCTAAAATTTTTTTATCAAAACCATAGTCTTTATAAATTCCTTCGTTAATTGTAAAACAAATTAAGCCACCAGGTTTTGTTATTCTTATAAATTCATCTAATGCATCAGATTTCACGTGTCCAAACGTAAAAGTTCCAACACACATAACACTATCATAAAGATTATCACTCAATTCAATACGTTTGTTTAAATCAATCTTAAATAATTTTTGATATAAATTTTTTGGTACTGTGTCTAATAACTTTTGTGAAAGATCAGCCCCATGAAAGTTTTCATAACCAAATTTTTTAAGTTGTAGTCCTACTAATCCAGTTCCACATCCTGCATCAAAAAAAAGTGCATCTTTATTAACTAGATATTTTTTTATTACTTCAACAGTTTCTTTGGGACCTGTATAGTTCCAGTCAACCATATCTCTATTATATTTATCTTCTTCTCCCCATTCATCGTAATATCTCATCACTTCCTCAGTAGTCTTGAGTTTGTAAATTGGAACTTTATTTCCCACATCTTTTAGTGCCATAAAATTTTATCCTATTAAATTATGAGCTACCCATTTGTGAAATTGATGAGTTGGTTGATCCATTATTGGTGAAAAATTTCCTCCATTGTAAACAGGTGAATTTCTACCCTGTTGCATCCCTTCAACTGCATTTATATCCTCTAACATTACATCTTTCCAAAATTTTAAATTTTGTTTTCTCATTTTTTTTAATTGTTCACCGTTTGCACTCTCTTCTCCAACATAATACATTTGCATATGTTCTTTTGTTTTATTCATTGCTAAAGGTTCTAGCCAAAAAACATAAAAATGATCTACATGCAAACCAATCATAACATTTGGGAATATAGCTATGTATTCAGAATTTTTTAACATACTTTTTTCCCAATTAGGAAATGTATGAAAAATTTTATTACCTTTAACAATTTGATCATATTTTTTACTTCCTTGTCCAGCAAATCGATTTGGTAAACCTTGAATGTGATAATGATCATTAATGTTAGATATTTTATTTAGTTCAGGATGAATTGTTGGCAAATGATAGCTTTCGCAATAATTTTCTATAGCAAATTTCCAATTGGTTTTTACTTCTAGGCTGAAGTAACCATAGTCATCTGATTTTACTATTAAACTTTGATCATCTTTATTTATGAATTTCGACCATCTTTCTTCGAGAGGTTTGATGTACTGGTCAAAATCTAACTCATTTGAGTTAATATTTACAAATACTATATCCATCCAAAGTTTAGTTTTAACTTCTTTTAAATTACTCTTTGTTTTATTGAAGTTTGTAAACCGATGATTATTTAAGCCACCAATATGAGGAGTTGCAACTAATTGTCCATTAAAATCATAAGCCCAAGAATGATACGGGCATCTAATAACATTTTTTAACGTGCAGGCCTTATCCAGAAGTTTAAATCCCCTATGACTACAGACATTGTGAAAAACTCTTACATCCATGTTTTTGTCTCTGATTAATATCAAAGGAATCCCGAGTAGATTGTAGGGTTTGGCATCTCCAATTTTTGGAATTGAGCTTCCAACCCCAATTGCTGTCCATTTATTATAAAAAATTTTTTCCTTTTCGTGTGCCAAATAGTCTTGATTTGTATAGCACTCATTAGGCAAGCCATTTGCCACTTCTATTGGCTTGTCTAC
>CABZSY010000058.1 GCA_902528505.1 uncultured Pelagibacteraceae bacterium | reverse complement strand
ACATCATCATAGAGCTGAGCACTGGGTAGTTACTCATGGTAAACCTAAAATTACATTAAATAAGAAATATTTTACTATGAAACCTGATGAAACTATCTTTATTCCATTAGGTGCAATCCATAGAATAGAAAATCCATATAAAAAACCAGTGAAAATTATTGAAGCTCAAGTAGGTTCAATTTTAAAAGAGACGGATATTGTTCGATACCAAGATGTTTATGGCCGTGTTAAATAATTAACAAGACCACAAAAATATATTTAAAACCAACTATTTGGAATAATTATATAGTGAATTGCTAAAACAATTCCAACTGAAACACTTAATCCAAAGATCATTTTAAGAAAGTCTTTACCAATTAATGGGAAGACATATTTAAATTTATAATCTTTGTTCATCGTTGAAATCGCAAGTTCTCTTCCACATAATAAACCAACAAAAACCCATGTTGTTGACATAGGCAAATCATTTAGTTCCTTAAAGTAGAATAAAACAGCAGCATAAATTACATTGATAATTGTAGCAGATCTTGCATATCTAGTTCCAGTTTTTTCCAAAACTACTGCTTGGATCCGTCCACCTCGAATGTAGAAGATGTAAAATAGTAAAATAGTGAAATATGCCATTACAATCAGCAGTATTGTAATATCAAGTTGTCTTGGAAGATATACTGCAATATTTGCTACATCGTGAGATAACCAAACCCACCATAACCAACCAGATGAAACCCAAACAGCATTTCTCCAAAATCCTATCCATTTGTCATCTACTTCATCAAATTTTTCATTAATGAATTTTGATACAGCTATCCAGGCTATGTAAGCAACCATTGCCGCTAAACCATAACCAACTACACTTTTCATTAACATTTTTTCAAGCACAACTGTCGAAGCAAACGCTGAAAGAACTAAGAAAGTAGTAGATACTGGTATTCCAATTCTTGTTAATAATAAGAGTATTGCAGGCGCTACTGCATGATACCATTGAATTTCTTGATAAGGTATTCTAGTTAATCTTCCATACGAAATATCACCATCATACGCATACCATCCCCATGCTAAAGCTAAAATCATTACACTAGAAGCTGATCCTGCAAGTACGTACCATTTAAACCATTTCTTTTTTGAAGCTATAAATGTACCTAGTGTTTGAATTGAGTCGTTAGCGATTACGCTATAACCGGCGAGGGCGAACCCTATAACCGTGTAAATTAAAGTCATTTCCATTGTTTATCTCCTTAATATTATTGTTTTCGGTTCCTATCGATTCATGACTTAAGGAGTATGTAATCTGAGACGGAAAATAATTCTAGATATAAATTTATTAATTTGAGAAACAGGGGGGGATTCATCGACTACTAAACTATTTAATATCGAAGTCTACTTTTTAATATTTTTTATTTCGCAATAAAGTTGTATTTATTTAACCAATTTCTTAATTAAATATACAGCTATTAAAGCTCCCAAAAATTCAGCCAAAATATATGTAGGAGTATTTAAATAATTAATTCCTGTAAAGGAATCAGTAAAAGTTCTAGCTATAGCAACAGCTGGATTTGCAAAAGATGTTGATGATGTGAACCAATAACCAGCTGTAATATAAGTTGCAACACAAGCGGCAACTGTTGTTTTTCCATCTTTTAGAGTAGCAAAAATAATAAAAATTAAACCAAAAGTAGCAATTATTTCTGATAGAAATATATGAAAGCCATCTCTACTTTTTGTAGATAATTCAATTATATTATGTTCAAAAAATACATTAGCTAACATTACGCCTAATAAGCATCCTAATATTTGAGCTAGAATATATGTAGTTAAAAGTTTTCCTTTAATTTTTTTAGTTAAATACATTGCTAAACTAACAAAAGGATTAAAGTGAGCACCTGAAATATCAGTGAAGGCAGTTATTAAGACAAATAAACCTGCTCCGGTAGCCAGTGTGTTTGCAGTGAGTCTTAAAGCATTATCATTTGTAAGATTTTCAGCCATTATTCCAGAGCCAACAATAATCATTACCAAAAAACAACTGCCTAATAGTTCAGCAAGAAAATAACGACTTTTATTTTTCATTAAGTAGTTCCTTTATATTTTTATTGATATGGTTAAAAACTTTTTCAATTATTTCATCTTTTTTATTTAAGTCATTTGTTTCATTAAGTAATTTAACAGGATCCTCTATATCCCAATG
>CABZSY010000057.1 GCA_902528505.1 uncultured Pelagibacteraceae bacterium | reverse complement strand
TGAATTTTTTTTATATTCATTTCAATTTAAAAGAGATTTAAATTTTGTTAAAAGATTTTTTTCTTTTTTGATTTTTTCATTATTTTTCTTATATTTTTTGTTAAAAACACTATAGGACTTTTCATACCATTTTGAAGATTGATAGTTGTATCCAAGTAAATTTGCATATTTTTTTGCTTCTTCCTTTAAACCTATAACATAATGTATTTCAACTAATCTATGCAAGGCTTCTTCAGCATAAATAGTTGTATCATATTTATTAATAACTGTTTTAAATCTATTGATTGCTGGTATCCATTTCTTTTTTTTTAAATAATATCTTCCTAAATACATTTCTTTAGATGCAAGAACGTCGTTTATTAAATCTAATTTAAATTCAGAATCAAGAGCATACTCTGACTTTGAAAAATCTTTTATTACAATTTCAAAAATTTTTTTTGCACTCAGAATTGATTTTAGATCTTTTTTTTCATCAACTATTTGTTCATAGTAAGAAATTGCTAATAAGTAATATGCATAATCTAAATTTTTGTGTTTAGGATAAACCTTAATAAATCTTTGTAATTCTGCAATAGAATCAACATAATAATCCTGAGTATAATAGGAGAAGGCTGCCATTAAAGCTGCTTTTGGTGCCCACTCGGATTGAGGGAATAATATTTCAGCTTCATTAAATTTTTTCGCAGCAAATAATACATCTCCTTTTTCTAATGAATCCATTCCTTCTTTATATGCTTCAATTACTTGAAGATTTAAGTTTTTTTCACTTATGGTAGATTCTTTTGGAATATTTTTAGAACATGAAAAACAAAAAAAAATTATTGTAAAAATATAGAAAAAATTATTTAATTTCATTTATGATTTATAATATTTAAAGATTTAAATAGAAATATAAAATTATATTTCTAACTAAGCAATTGCTTTGAATATTTTCTTATTTATAAGAGTATGTGGTAAGTTTTTTTCTTTTATTTCAATTATTGAAAAGTTTTCCTTATTACTGAACACTTTTCTAAGAAGTTGATTTGTAAGATAGTGTCCACCACGACTACATTTTATTGAACCTATAACTCTATAACCTGAGGTGTAAAGATCTCCAATACAATCAAGTATTTTGTGATTAACAAACTCTTTTTTATTTCTTAAGCCCTCAGGGTTTAATATCTGTTTACCTTTTACAACAACCGCATTTTCTAAACTTCCACCTTTTGCTAATCCATTATTTTTTATAAATTCAATATCTTCAAATAAACAGTATGTTCTCGAATTGTAAATATCTTTAAGATCATCTTCATAAACTTTTACTTTGTTTCTTTGATTTCCAATAATCTCATTTTTATATTTTAATTCAAAGTCAATATCTAGGCTTAGTGTGGAAGGTTTAATAGATATAAACCTCTCATCTTCTTCATAACTTATTTCTTTATTAATTTTGATAATTTTTATTGGAGAGTCACTTATTTCAAATCCTGAAAAAATTATTTTTTCGATAAACAATTTTGCAGAACCATCAAGTATCGGAACTTCCTCACTATCAATTTCAATTAATGCGTTATCAATTCCTAACCCAAATAAAGCACCCATTAAATGTTCTATTGTTGAAACTCTTGCACCAAACTCGTTCTCTACTGTCGTATTTAGAGATGTATTTGTAACATTATTAAAGTTTGGATAAATTATATTATTTGATTTTAAATCAACTCTTTTAAAAACAATTCCAAAATCTGGTTTTGCTGGTTTAATACAAACATTTACATTATGACCACTATGTAATGCTATACCACTAAAAGAAATATTATTTTTTAACGTTTTTTGGGTTAAATATGACACAAGCAATATTTAATTTGTATCTACTAAAATTTAAAAACAACTAATGTTACCAGATAAGACAATATTAACTAAATAATTGAAAAAATTTTTCAAAAAAACCTTTCTTTTTCAAGCTTTTTGGGACTAAGGTAATTTCATTCCTATTTAGACCACTTTTAATCTTAAAAGCAATTATTGATAAATCTAAATTCTCTTCTTCAAAGAAATTTTTTATATATTGTTTATCAAATAAACATTCTATTTGAATCTGATATTTTTCTAATACATTGCTGATTTCTTTAATCAAAATATTTGAAATAGAAATAAAGTTTGCCTCCACACACATATATTCACCATAAATTTCTTCCTCAAAAGAGTTATAATTAATTCCATCAAT
>CABZSY010000056.1 GCA_902528505.1 uncultured Pelagibacteraceae bacterium | reverse complement strand
TTGAGAACGATATTGTTTACATGAAAACTGTCAAAGGCCCCCTTAAGGTTGACTGTATATATAGACGTCTTGATGATAATTTTTTAGATCCCAAGGTATTTTTCAAAGGTTCACTGATAGGAGTGCCAGGATTATTTAAGAGCTGGCGTAAAGGAAATGTTGGTATAATTAATGCTATAGGCACTGGAGTAGCTGACGACAAAGTAGTTTACTCTTATGTTAATAAAATGATTGTTTATTACCTTGGTGAACAGCCAATCTTGAACCAGGTAGAGACCTACTTATGTCATAACAAAAATGAAAGAAACTATGTAATTGAAAATATTTCTAAATTAGTTGTGAAACCTGCTAATGCCTCAGGTGGTTATGGAATAATGATAGGCCCTAAAGCAGATAAAAAAGAAAGAGATGAAGTAATTGCCAAAATTAAAAAAAACCCAAGAGAGTATATTGCACAACCACTTGAAACTCTCTCAACAGCACCAACAATTACCGAAAATGATATTGAGCCTAGACATCTCGATTTAAGGCCGTTTGTTCTAAGTGGAAAAACCACTTATGTGAGCACAGGAGGATTAACAAGAGTTGCACTTAGAAAAGGAAGTACAATAGTCAATAGTTCTCAGGGTGGAGGATCCAAAGACACATTAATTGTCGATGTATAAAATTTATATATCTTGTAGAGAAGTAACATCTAATTTTTTTGTTTTAAGTGATTTGATTGCCTCTAAACATGCCAGTGCTGTTGACATATTCGTACAGTAAGGAACTTTGTTTTTAAGCGTTCCTCTTCTAAGGGCTATGGCATCATTTAATCTGTGCTCGGTGTTTCCACCACCAGTATTAATAACAAGAGCAATTTTTTTAGAGTCTAACACATCAACAATATGAGGGGAGCCACTACTGACTTTATTAATAATTCTGCATTTCATCCCATGTTTTCTAATGTATTCAGCTGTTCCTCGAGTTGCACAAAGTCTAAAATTTAATTTATTCAACTCTTTTGCTAAACCTATTCCTTCATCTTTGTGACTATCTTTTAAAGAGATAAACGCCAATCCATCTTTAGGTAAAGAGTTAGCAGAGGCAATTTGGCTTTTTGCAAAAGCCATTCCAAAGTTTTTATCAAATCCCATTACTTCACCAGTTGATTTCATTTCAGGACCAAGAAGAAGATCGCTGTTTGGAAATTTATTAAAGGGAAATACAGCTTCTTTAACTGCATACATTCCTTTAGACTTATCTTTTAAATTAAATTTTGATAATTTTTCACCAGCCATCACACGTGATGCAATTTTTGCAAGTGGTAATCCTTTTGCTTTAGATACAAATGGTACCGTTCTACTTGCTCTAGGATTAACCTCAATTACGTAAATTTCATCATTTTTAATTGCGTACTGAATATTCATGAAACCCTTAACTTTTAAAGCTAATGCCAACTTCTTCGTTTGATTTTCAATTTCTTTAATCAAGAATAATTTTATAGACACAGGAGGCAAACTACATGCTGAGTCCCCAGAGTGAATTCCAGCTTCCTCGATATGTTGCATAATCCCTGCAACATGAACTTGTTTTCCATCTGAGATGGCATCAACATCAATCTCCATTGCATGATCAATAAATTTATCAATTAAAATTGGATTATCCTCGGCAGCCTTAAATGCCTCTGCTACAAAATTTTTAAGTTGGCTTTTTTCATGTACAATTTCCATCGCTCTTCCACCTAGCACATATGAAGGTCTTACCATTAAAGGTAAACCAATTTTTTCAGAAATTTGTATTGCCTGCTTAAATGTTTTTGCAATCCCACTTTCAGCCTGTTTTAATTTAAGTTTGTTTAATAAGTTTCTAAATCGATCTCTGTCCTCAGCTAAATCAATTGAAGCATATTGTGTTCCTAGAATTGGAAGCTTTTGTTCATGTAAAAATTTTGCAAGTTTTATTGGTGTTTGTCCACCAAACTGTGTAATTATTCCAACAAGATTTCCTTTTTCTTGCTCTTTTTTAATTATATTAAAAACGTATTCTTCTTTTAGGGGTTCAAAATAAAGTCGGTTACTCGTGTCATAATCAGTTGAGACAGTTTCCGGATTACAATTAACCATAATTGTTTCGAAACCAGCATCCTTCAAAGAAAAACTTGCCTGACAGCAACAATAATCAAATTCTATACCTTGTCCAATTCTGTTAGGACCACCTCCTAAAATAATAATTTTTTTCTTAGTTGATGGATCTGCCTCACACTCTGAATTAATTGAGAAATTTCG
>CABZSY010000055.1 GCA_902528505.1 uncultured Pelagibacteraceae bacterium | reverse complement strand
TAAGAGAGTATTTTCCAGAAAATGAATTTACCTTTGTTGATAATAAGTTAGATAAAATTTATAATGATTTTTATTTATTTTCATTATGTAAAAATTTTATTGTTGGACCTACCACCTTTCATTGGTGGGGAGCTTGGTTAAATAAAAATGATAATAAATTCTGCTTAAGGCCTCTTAATTTAAATCCGTCAAATAATGAAAATTTTTGGCCAAAGGATTGGTTTCCTATATGATTAGTTTAACTTAGATTAAAAAAAATACCACTAAGCAAAAAATAGATTTGGTTTTATTCAACTTTCCGATTAAAAAAAAGTGTCTTTTCTTAATTTATTTAAAAAATATTTTCTAATTTTTTATTAAATTTTGACTTTATTTAAGGCATTATTTTTAAATATATTTGCTTCCCTTATATATCTTCTTACCATTTGTGTTGTTTTATGACCTGTCATTGACATTATGCTTCTTTCGTCAGCACCTGACTCAGCAGCTACTGTAGCAAAACCTGACCTTAAGCTATGACCAGCAAAATTTTTATTTTCTATACCTGCTAATTTCAAATATTCTTTCATTAATAAAACTACAGATTGGTCTGTTAATCTTTTATCTGTTAATGATAAACCTTTAGAAAATCTTCTAAAAATTGGTCCAGATTTAATATTAGAAATTTTTAACCATTTTTTAAGATTGACAATTGGACAATAAGCTTCATTAGTGAAGTAGGGTAGTCCTTTAATCATCCCTTCACCTATTTGATCGGTTTTTGACTTTCTGATAGTGATTTTGAGTCCCTCAAGTACAAATTCTAAATCTTCATGATCAATTGAAATAAGTTCAGTTCTTCTAAATCCACCAGCAAAACCAATTAAGATTATCGACTTATCTCTAAACTTTTTAATATCCTCAATTTTTTGTTGATCTATTACATTAATTATAGATTTTAAATGATTGATTAATATTGGTTTTTTACCTTTTTGAATACTCCCTTTCACCCTTCGTATTCCCATTAGATTTTCAATAATAATTGGATGTTTTGTATCTAAATAATGACCTTTAAGTTTATGAACCATACTAATTGATACCAACCGTCTTCTTAAAGTACTTATTTTCGAGTTTTTAGAAAGGTGCGTAAGGTATAATGAAACTATTTTAGGTTCTGATGGTAAAGATTTTAAACCATGTTTAATACAAAAAGCTCCAAAATCTTTAAAATCTGATTTATAGGCTCTTAAAGTATTATCTGCCTTTGAGTTTTTAAGGTTATTAAGAGTTGCCTCATGAAGTGATTTTAGGTCTGTTGTAATTTCATTCATACAATTACTATTGATAACAATTAATTATCGTTAGTAATATATTAGGTGAATTTAAATGTCAATAGTTTAAAAAATAAATTATGGCTTCGATAAATGGAATAATAGAACCTAATTATTTTCTAATTACTGCTATAGCTTTTGCAGTCTTGAGCGCTATTCAATACAAGAAAGTTGGAAAAACAATAGAAACAATTTATTTATCAATTCTATTTATTTTTTTTCTTATAAGCTATTTTATACTTATTTTTGGTGATTAGAGTTATCCCCATCATTCACAGGTCACTACCAAAAAATAAAAAAACAACTAAAAAGTGATACAAATAAATAATGCAGCTGATATATTGTAATTAATTAAGGGGCAACCCTTAACTGGCCGGCTGAAGAAAAACCGCAAGGAACAATTTCAGAGGGCAGAAAGTTTCGCGGGGGATCGCTGAACGCGCGAGACGGGTGGCATGGCGATAGCGAGTCAACGACGTGCCTATAACTACTGTTTTATGCACTGAAAAGTGCATAAAAACGTGGTTTTTTTCATTATTTAGCACAAAATGATTGGCACCAAATTTCAACTGAAGGTTTGGAACTTTTTAAAAACCATACCTAAAGGATCAGTTAAAACATATAAAGAAGTTGCAATTGCAATAAAACACCCTAAATCAGCTCGTGCAGTAGCTAATGCGTGTGCAAAAAACCCATATTTACCCAAAATACCCTGTCATAGAGTAATAAGATCTGACGGACGACTTGGTGGATACTCTGGTAGAGGTGGATGTAAGACAAAGCTACGTTTATTAAGATCTGAAAAAGTTGATATTTAGTGTCATTTTTAACCTATTTTATGGTAAAAAAACCAGTAAAATCAACAATTTTTTGATATTTAAGACTATTTTAGCATAAAAAATTTTTTACACCCTTGGGTTGTCCTATAAATCTAATAAAATCAAAATATAGTACCTCTACGGGCGATTAAAACAT
>CABZSY010000054.1 GCA_902528505.1 uncultured Pelagibacteraceae bacterium | reverse complement strand
AATACCCTCATACATGGATAACAAATGGATCACTTTATGATGTGCTAGTCCAATAGAGTACTTGTCTAATATCTCTTTAGAGTCAGAGAAAGTTTCTCTGTAGCTGACAAAAAGTTTCTCTATCAAATCTTTAAGCTGATCATCTTTTAAATATAAAAGTTCTTTCATTATGGGTAAGTTATATTGACATATTAAAGATACAAAGTTATTTTTCGTATATAATTAAATATTTACAATCATGATACCTTACGACAAAAGATCTGGAAAAATATGGTACAACGACGAGCTTGTAGATTGGGGAGACGTTAAACTTCATGTTTTGAGCCATGGTTTACATTATGCAAGTTGTGTTTTTGAAGGAGAAAGAGTTTATGATGGATCAATTTTTAAATTAGAGGAACATACTTCAAGATTTTTTCATTCAGCTAAGAGAATGGGCTTTGAGATCCCGTATTCAGAGGATCAAATTAATATTGCTTCAAATAAAATTATTGCAACACAAAATGTTGAAAATGGATATGTTAGACCAGTAGCATGGAGAGGTAGTGAGATGATGGCTATTTCTGCACAACAAACAAAAATTCATGTTGCAATTGCAACATGGGAGTGGGGCTCATATTTCGATCCAAAATTAAAAGTTGAGGGTATAAGATTAAATATTTCTAACTGGAGAAGACCTGCACCCGATACAATTCCTTGGGATACTAAAGCATCTGGTCTTTATATGATTTGTACATTGTCAAAACATGAAGCAGAAAAACAAGGTTACACTGACTCGTTAATGTTAGATCATGAAGGAAATATAGCTGAAGCGACTGGTGCTAATGTTTTTTTCAAAGATAAAAATGGGGAACTTCATACTCCAATTCCAGATTCTTTTTTAGATGGAATTACAAGAAGGACAGTGATTGGAATTGCAAAGTCAAAAAATATTAAAGTTCACGAGAGAAAAATAAAACCAGAAGAGTTATCAAGTTTTGTTGGGTGTTTTTTAACAGGTACCGCTGCGGAAGTAACCCCGGTTTCATGTATTGCAGAAAATCAGTTTAAAGTTTGTGATACTATAATTGATTTAAATAAAAGTTATCAAACTTTAGTAAGAAAGAAAAAAGCAGCCTAATCTTTATTGTCCTCAGACATAGCGTGGTCAATTCCTTTACGCATATAATCATATCCAGTAAAAAGTGTTAGTGCTGCAGATAGCCATAAAAGAATAATGCCAATAGTTTGAGCATTATAATCTTGGAAGTTAATAATCTTATTTCCTGTATCTCCTGATAAAAGAAGAGCAATAGAAACCATTTGTAAAACTGTTTTTAATTTAGCAAGACTAGAAACAGGAAGTTTAATTTTTCCTTTAGCTAAAAATTCTCTCAGCCCTGAAATTAATATTTCTCTAGTAAGAATAATTATTGCAGCAATGACCTCATAATTCCTGATAGTGCCATCCATCACTAAAAGAATTAGAGCTGTAGCAACGATGATTTTATCAGCTATTGGATCTAACAATTCTCCTAACTTTGACTCCTCACCCATCATTCTTGCCAACATTCCGTCAAGAAAATCAGTAAATGAAGCTACAACAAATAATATTAAAGCAGTTAAATCACCATAAAATCCAGGCAGATAAAACGCTAAAACAAAAAAAGGAACAATAATTATTCGTCCAATCGTTAATATGTTAGGAATTTTTTTAAGCATAATTATTCATGAAAGAAGTTATATATCTTTTTTGCCACTTTTTCCTCAACACCATCAACTGACTTGATTTCATCTAAACTTGCAGACTCTACTGATCTTGCAGATCCAAAATGGTTCAATAATGCCCTTTTTCTTATCGATCCAATACCATCAATTTGGTCAAGTAGAGATTTACTTATTCCTTTCTTTCTTTTAGCTCTATGAGCACTAATTGCAAATCTATGTGACTCATCTCTAATTCTTTGAAGAAAAAACAAAGTGGGATCATTTCTTGAAAACTTAAATTCTTTACCATTATGAAAAAAGGTTTCGTTACCACTGTTTCTTAATTTACCTTTAGCAATTGCTACAATTGGAATATCGTGAAGACCAAGCTCATTTAAACTCTCTCTTGCAACTGAGTATTGTCCTTTACCGCCATCAACTAAAACTAAATCAGGAAAAGTTAAATAATTATCCTTTTCTTGAACGGCTCTTTTAAATCTTCTGTTTAAAACCTCTCGCATCATACCATAATCATCTTGTTCATTTTTCTTATGTTTAATATTAAATTTTCTATATCTTTTTTTGATAAAACCTTCATCACCATAAGCTATCAAAGCGCCAACACTATTAGTTCCCTGAATATGACTATTGTCATAAACTTCAATTAAATTGATGATTGTTTCTAAATTGAATTTACTAGCAACTGCATCAAATAACTCTCTATTATTTTGACTTTCATAAAGCTTTCTATTCAAACTATCTTTT
>CABZSY010000053.1 GCA_902528505.1 uncultured Pelagibacteraceae bacterium | reverse complement strand
TGAGTCAGCTGTAAGTTTTTTGTTGTTTGAGTTTGTGAATGAAATTTCATCAAAATCATGTCTTGTCGCTTCAAGTCTAATTGCATCAACAATATTATCAGTAGATATTTGCATACCTATTCCGTACATTGGACCTTCAAGATCTTGATCAAAAACAGTATCTGTACTAGCTGAATCACCAGTAGCTGATGCCGTAGCTTGTCTACTTACATTACTAATGTCTAAATCTGCTTGAGCAAAGCCAGCTTTCACATATAAAGATACACCACCGTCTGTAGTCATCATAGGCTGAATGTAAGCTGATCTTAAGTTACCTACTTCAACTGTTGCATCAAAACCGGTTCCTCCACCGATAACTGCTACTTCAGCTGTTATTGGTACTAATTCTAAACCTACTGCCATATCTATTGCTCCAAGTGAAAGACTTTTTTCGGCAAATATAGAAGCTAATTCGAAACTAGCATCTCTTTCTCTTTGCTTAACAAGTGCACCTGAGTTTTGTGTTTCAGTACCGTCTGCTGTTAATTCAGCTGAGGTTAATTTAACACCCAAGTTAATGTCAGCATTCGCATTAAATCCTAAAAAACTAAGCAAGATTAATGCTAAAGTTAACTTCTTCATTGTAATATTCCTTTTATTAATTAATAAAACGTTTGTAATTTTTTATTAAAATTCTAAGTAAAAACCAAGTTAAAAAGCTTAATAGCCTGGATTTATTGAACATAAATTGAATTTGTTGTAATTTTACAACAATCAACTTAAAGTAGAAATTTTACAGATTATACGTGATTTTTCAACAATTTTTAAATAAATATTAAATATTATCCTTATTTTTCCTACATTTAAAAAAAGAAATATCTTTCTCTTTTTCATTTTTAGCCCCTTTAATATTTTTTGTAATTTCGTGTATCAACTCACCAGTGTTAAGAGTTAAAATTGCTGATTCTGAGTAATTTCTGTCTTCACTAAAAGCTTGAAGCAAAACAATGTCTTTATTAGAAACTTTAACTTCTAGTTTAGTTTCTCCAAAAAATTTTGATAAGTTTTTAACAACAAACAAGTTAGGATTTCTAGTTTTAATGATTAATTTTTTAATACTTTTACGGCTAACCTGGTTAGAATTAAATTCTACGAAATTGTAATCAGAGTTTTTAATTATTACTTTTTCAAACTTACAATTTAAATCTAAATCAAAATTTTGTTTAATACTTACATTGCTTGCATGCAGGCTAGAAACTAATGAAAAGAACAAAATAAAAATTACAAAAATATATTTCATAAATTTATTTGAGAATTTCATTAATCGGGGTTATTTGACCAACTTTAAATATTAATGCATCGTCCTTGTTAAATCCATACTTATGAGCAGCATTTATGAATCTATTTCTAGGCTCCATAATCGGTTCCAATGAGAGTACAAATGTTCCCCAATGCATACCGATTATTTTTTTGCTTTTTAAATCTCTTGAAATTGAAAGCGCCTCTTCAGGATTGGTATGATATGCAGATTTATCTTTATAAGGCATTATTGGATAAAAATTATAAGCTCCTATATTAATGAAAGTAATATCAATCGGGCCATATATATTACCAATCTCTTTATAAATGTTCCCTATACCAGTATCGCAAGCAAATAAAAACTTTTTTTCTTCGTATTCAATTAAAAAATTTCCCCATAATGTTTTGTTTGTATCTGTTAAACTTCGTTTAGACCAATGAACGGCAGGAAGAAAAGTTACTTTCATTTTATCATTAATAACAATTTCATCATACCAATCCATTTCATTAACATCGCTGTAACCATTTTTATTAAAATACTTTCCTAATCTTAAAGGAAGCATTACTTTTGCTTTTTTAAAGGGAAATTTTCTTATAGTCATCATGTCTTGATGATCGTAATGATTATGTGTTAACAAGAAAATATCAACGGGTGGAATTTCTCTTAAATTTAAAGCTGGTTCTGTAAATCTTTTTGGTCCAAATATTAACGGACCTGCATTTTTAGAAAAAACAGGGTCAGTTATTATTGTTGTTTCTCCTAATTTTATTAGAAAAGTTGCATGGCCAATCCAGCCTATATAATCTTTATCTTTATATTTTTCTAAATTTGCTAATACTTTATCCTTACTATAAAAATGATCTTTTGGAACAGTCATATCAAGTTTCTTTTTTTCTTTATTAAATATTTTAAATGACCATCTAAAATTCTGATCAACTTTAGGGGAGCCAAGAGGGTTTCTAAAAGTGCCATCTGGTAAGTGATGATAAGGTGTTTTATTCATATATAATTACAAAATAATTAGTATTATTTAATTTATAAGATTAATTTTTTTTTTATCTATAATAGCAATAATACTTTTTTTAATATTTTCACTTATTTTAATTATTCCATTTTTGTTAGGATGTATTCCATCCTGTTGATTTAAACTTGGATTTAGTGCCACACCTTCTAAAAGAAAAGGTATTAAAAATAAATTATGCTGCTTAGATAATTTTGGATAGATGGCATCAAAATCTTTCTTGTATTTTATTCCATGTGTTTTTGGAGCAATCATTCCAGCTAAAATTA
>CABZSY010000052.1 GCA_902528505.1 uncultured Pelagibacteraceae bacterium | reverse complement strand
TTAATGTTTCAAAAAATAATTTAAGACAAGCCATGGAAATGAATAGAAGTTTAAATTATAAGCCAGAATTAGAAAATTTAACTGATCAAGAATTAAAAGAGAGACTTTTAAGTCATCCACAAAAGGAATTTTGGCACAAAGATATGATTTGGTATGGGCCATGTGGAATTGGAACATCTAGAAGTTTAGAAGGATTTATAGACATGCATCAATTACCATTTAGAAAATCGTTTAGTCAGAGGGATTATTTTAAATTAGGGCATTATTGTGAAATAGGAGACGGCAAATTTTCACTTTGCGCTGGATGGCACAGTATAGATGCAAATTATGGAAAAAATGATTGGCTTGGTTATACTGCTGAAAACCAAAATGTTACAATGAGAGTCATGGATTTCTACCATCATGATGAGGGAAAAATAAGAGAGAATTGGGTCCCTATAGACATCGCCCATATATTAAAACAAATTGGTGTTGATATTTTTGAATTAATTAAAAAATTATAATGTCAAATATAAAATTTACCAACATTCATAAATCCTTTGGAGCAAATAAAATAATAAATAATTTTAATCTTCAGGGAAAAGAAGATGAATTTTTAGTTTTGGTTGGTCCATCGGGTTGTGGAAAGTCTACTTTGTTAAGAATGATTGCTGGATTGGAACAGATAGATGAGGGTGAAATATATATTAATGATCAATTAGTTAATGAATTGCATCCCTCAAAAAGAGAAACTGCAATGGTTTTTCAATCATATGCGTTGTATCCACATATGAATGTGTTCGAAAACATGTCTTTTGGACTTAAAATAGAAAAAAGACCAAAGGAAGAAATTGAAAAAAAAGTAGTGCAGGCTGCAAAAATTTTAAAAATAGAAGAATTGCTTGAGAGAAGACCAAAACAACTTTCTGGCGGGCAAAGACAAAGGGTTGCAATTGGAAGAGCTATAACAAGAAATCCTAAGATTTTTTTATTTGATGAGCCATTATCTAACCTTGACGCTGCGCTTAGAGCTGAAATGAGAGTTGAAATCTCAAAATTACACAATCAAATTAAAACAAATATGATTTATGTAACACACGATCAAGTCGAGGCAATGACACTAGCTGATAGGATAGTTATTTTGAATCATGGTAATATTGAACAGGTAGGTACGCCTGACGAAATTTATAGTGATCCTGCAAATATTTTTGTGGCTCAATTTATTGGAACTCCAAAAATGAATATCCTTAAAATAAGTAGTGATCACATAATCTCAAATAATGAAATTAATTTTTTAGGTAATAAAGTTAAACTAGACAAATTAAATTTTTCCAAAAAAGATTATTACCTGGGTATAAGACCCGAACATTTTAATGTATCAGAAAATAATGAATATAGTTTCAATCCAAAAGTAGATTTAATTGAAAATTTAGGTAATGAAAAAATTGCTTATATTAAAATAGATCAATATGAAATAAGTGCTAAAATATCTAGCAAACATAACATAAAAAATATAATAGGTTTTAATTCGAAAGATATTTTTGTTTTTGATGAAAGTGGAAAAAGGATTAAATCTTAGTTTTGAAAGCCATATTTTCTTAATCTAGCATCACCAGTTCTTGCATGTGCTTCCATACCTTCATATCTCGATATTCTTGCACAAGCTGCTCCTACAGTTTTTGTAGACTCTTTTGACATTCTTTGAAAACTTAAAGTTTTTATAAATTTACCCACAAATAATCCCCCTGTATATTTACCAGCACCTTTTGTGGGCAAAATATGGTTGGTTCCTGAGCATTTATCACCATAAGCAACTGTGGTTTCTTCACCAATAAATAGTGATCCGTAATTCTTTAATCTTTTGTGATACCAATCGACGTTTTGAGTTTGTACCTCTAAGTGTTCTGGCGCATATTCATCACTGATGGTTGCAATTTCCTCATCAGTGTCACATAAAATAACTTCACCATAATCTCTCCATGCTGCACCAGCATTTTCTCTTGGTAAATCTGGAAGTTCAGCGATTAATTCTGGAACCCGTTTAATAACATAATCTGCAATTCTTTTACTTTTTGTGTATAGCCATGCTGGAGAATTATATCCGTGCTCAGCTTGACCAACTAAGTCAACTGCAACAAGTTCTTCGTCAGCCTTATCATCAGCTATTACTGCAATCTCAGTTGGTCCTGCAAACAAATCAATTCCAACTTTTCCAAATAAAATTCTTTTTGCTTCTGCTACAAATTGATTTCCCGGTCCAACTAACATGTCTGCAGGTTCATTACCAAATAAGCCATTAGTCATTGCTGCAATAGCTTGTACACCTCCAAGGTTTAATATTGAGTCTGCACCACAAAGATCAGCAGTATAAACAATAGAAGGGTGAACGCCTACGCTTGGTTTTGGTGAGCTAGCTACAATTATGTTTTTTACTCCAGCTACTTTAGCTGTTGTAACACTCATCACGGCTGACGCGATATGAGCATATCTACCAGCTGGCACATAGCAACCTGCGGTGTTAACTGGTATTAATTTTTGGCCAGCAAATAAACCATCTGATAATTCTACCTCAAAATCTTGACCATAATTCTTTAATTGTGCCTCAGCAAATTTTCTAACTCTTTCATGAGAAAACTGTATGTCATCTTTTGTTTTTTGATCTAAATTTTTTTTAATCTCCTCAATTTTTTCTTTTGAAACAACTACATCTCCTTCAT
>CABZSY010000051.1 GCA_902528505.1 uncultured Pelagibacteraceae bacterium | reverse complement strand
TTGTTAGAAAAGGATTTAATCCAGTGCCTCACTTTCCAGCTCGATCGATGCAAGATGAAAAGGAACTTAAAGATTATGTTTCCAGATGTAAGGATGGAGGAGTTAAACAAGTTTTAATTATTGGTGGTGGTAGAGAGCCTACAGGAAAATTTGACAGTTCATTTCAACTTTTAGAAACAGGATATTTCGAAAAAATGAAAATAGGAATAGCTGGACATCCTGAGGGAAGTCCTGATATATCCGACTCAGAATTGGAAAAAGCTATGATAGATAAAAAGCCTTATGCTGATTATATTGTAACTCAATGGTTACTTGATCCTCAGCCTATTATAGATTTTATTTCTAAACAAAGCGTACCAGTGCATGTTGGAATTACTGGGCCATTAAAAATATCTAGCTTGATCAAGTTTGCTAATATTGTTGGGGCAAAAAATTCTATTAACTTTCTTAAATCTAATTTTACTAAGGCGTTAGATTTATTGAAACCTAAAGACCCTAATGATTTAATTGGGAAAGTTAAATCGCATACTGATAACTTCCACATTTATACATTCGGCGGCTTGAAGGAAACTAACAAGTGGTTGAAGGAGAATAGTTATGTCTAATGAATTTGACTATACTAAATTAAAACATGTTACTTCTGTTGATCAATCAGACAGAGAAGTACCGTACAATTTACGACAAAGTGGGCCAACAAAAGTTGAAATGTTAATTTCAACAAGAGTGAGAAAATCACCGTATTGGCATTTATCAATGCAGGCAGGATGTTGGAGAGCAACTGTCTATAATCGTATTTATCATCCAAGAGGTTATGTAAAACCCGAAGATGGTGGTGCAATGGTAGAATATGATGCGATTGTGAATCATGTAACTATGTGGAATGTTGCTGTTGAAAGACAAATAAGAGTAAAGGGTCCAGATGCAGAAAAATTTACTGATTATGTAATCACACGAGATGCAACTAAAATTTCTCCAATGAGAGCAAGGTATGTAATTTTATGTAATGCTTATGGAGGTGTCTTAAATGATCCAATTCTATTAAGAATTTCTGAAGATGAATTTTGGTTTTCTTTATCAGATTCTGATATTGGAATGTATTTGCAAGGTGTAAATGCAGATGGAAGATTTAATTGCACAGTAGAGGAGATAGATGCATGTCCAGTGCAAATCCAAGGACCTAAATCAAAAGCTTTAATGAAAGACCTTTGTGGAGATCAAGTAGACTTTGATAACATGCCTTTTTATGGATTGGCGGAAGCAAATATAGGGGGAAGAAATTGTGTTATTTCACAGTCTGGTTTTTCTGGGGAGGCTGGTTATGAAATTTATTTAAGAAATGCAACTCTATATGCTGAAGATATGTGGAATTCTGTTCTTAAAGCAGGAAAAAAACATAGCCTCATGGTTATTGCACCAGCACACCATAGAAGAATTCAAGCAGGTATTCTTTCTTGGGGACAAGACATGGACCAGCAACATAATCCTTTTCAGTGTAACCTAGGATATCAAGTTTCTTTGTCTGGAAAAGGAGAGTGGAATAAAAAAGGAAATTATGTAGGAAAATCAGCTTTAGAAAAAATGAAAGCAGATCTTGTTGATGGAAAAAAACCGTATAAACTTCAATTAGTTGGTTTAGAGTTTGGTGGTAAAGCAATTGAAGATTATGCGCCTGATTTTTGGTTAGTTTCCCCTGATAGTGGTGGTGATCCTGTAGGATTTATTACTTCTCCTTGGTATCATCCTGAAAAAAAACAAAACATTGCAATGGGATATGTGCCATTTGATGGAACTCTAAATGCGAATGGTTTTCCAAAAGGTAAGGTTGGGACAAAATTTAAAGTGCACTTACCTGAACAATACTCTGAAAAAGCTGGAGTTCCAGTTGACGCAGTTGTAGTTGATATTCCATTTAAAGAGTCTTTTAACGCTAACACAAGAGAAGTTGTAAAAGGCTAAAAATATTATGGGGAAGTTAAGTTTAGCTTCCCCACAAAATCAATGACAAAAAGCTTTTTAATTGTAATTTGCATTACTATTACGATTGCTTTAATAGTATTTCCCTTGATAGTCTCTTATAAAGCACAAAAAAATAAAAAAAAAAAAAATTAATGTTTGGTGAATTTTTAAATATAATTTTTAAATCAATAAAATTAGATAAAACACTTTATTCAGATAATAAAAATTTTACTGAAGCCTCAATTTATTTTGCAGGTATTATAATGATTTTAGATGGTATAGCTGGAGCAGTTGCAGCAAACACAATCATTAAAACTGCAGTTGCAATGTCTGGTATTACTGCAATTATTACTTGGTTGATTTGGGCAATATTTATTTATGTTATAGGTGTAAAACTTTTTCCAGATAAACAAACTAAAGTTTCATTTAAAAAAGTTTTAACAGCCGTTGGTTACGCACATGCTCCAGGACTACTAAGATTTTTTTGCAGTAACACCTGACTTAATGATACCAATAATTTTTCTTACACAATTTTGGATATTTGCAGGTTTAATTATTTCAACGAAACAAATTTTAAATTTAAAATCTAATTTCAAATCTTTTGGAATTATTCTTTTATCCTTCTTAATTATAGCTTTTTTATCTATTTCTTTCGTAATGAGCAGAATGAATATGCTGCCAGTTAATCAAATAAGTTAGAGTGGAAAAATAGTTTTAGAAGCCCTACAAGATTTACAAAGTTTAAACCCTGTCATTATAAGATTTTGAAATACACTTTCATCCTCTTTTCTACATTCTTCACAGATATTATTTAAATCATTGC
>CABZSY010000050.1 GCA_902528505.1 uncultured Pelagibacteraceae bacterium | reverse complement strand
CACCACCTGGCAAACTACATTCTATTCCAGGCAAATCATTTAATCCTTTGTGAATTAAATTTCTTCTTAATGTAAATTTATCTAACATGTCTTTTATCGAGTCATCTGGGCCATCTAAAGCTGCTATGCCTGCAAATTGTGCAGCTGCATTTACGCATGAGACACTATTTATTAATAATTTATTAACATGAGGAATCATTTCTTTAGGCCAATAACTCCACCCTAGTCTCCAACCAGTCATTGAGTAAGCTTTGCTCCATCCCTCTAAAACTATTAATCTCTCCTTTAAAGCTTCATAATAAAAAAAAGATGGCATTTCTTTATAGTCAAAAATTTGTCTACTATAAATTTCATCACTTAAAATAGTAACATGTGGGTGCTTCTCTAATTCTTTAGCAAAATAATCTATTACAGGTTTCTCAACAAAACTACCTGTAGGGTTATTTGGATTGATTAAAATTAACAATCTAGTTTTATCAGTGATTAAAGATAATATTTTATCTGGATCAAATTTAAGATCTTTATCTTCAGTAAGATCATATGGAACTGGGGTAGAACCAGTATAATTTATCATTGACTCATAAATCGGAAATGCAGGTGTAGGATGAATTATTTCTGCTCCTGGTTCACCAAAACATTGAATGGCATAGCTCATCGTAGGCTTTCCACCAGGCATGATTAAAATTCTTTCAGGATCAACGTTAGCGTTATACTGTTTTTTAATCCACCTTGTTACAGCCTCTCTACATTCTAGAATTCCGTTAGACATTACATATCCATGATGTCCATCATCTAAAGCTTTTTTTGCAGCTTCAACAACGTGCTTCGGGGTTTTAAAGTCTGGCTGACCTAATCCTAAATGAATCATTGGATGGCCTTTCGCCTCTAATGCTTTAGCTTCTGCTAAGACGCTAAATGCAGATTCTGTTCCTAAATTTTCTAAATTTTTTGCAAGTATCATAATTTTAAAAATGAAAACCTAGACGAAAAGTAGACTAATGTCTATTCATGATTTTTAAAAAATCTTTTTAGGATATTTACAATATTCCTGGCAATTACTTGTTGATTAGTTACGGTAGATTATTTTTGACGCATCTAACTCTTCAATTTTTTTACATCCCATCAAAATCATATTTCTTCTAATTTCTTTTTGCATGTTATCTAATAATCTTTCAACACCTTTTTGACCTCCTGCTCCTAAACTAAAAAGAAATGCTTTACCAAAACTACAAGCTGTTGCTCCTGCAGCCAAGGCTTTAAGAACATGCGTTCCTCTTCTGATGCCACCATCAAGTATAATTTCTAATTTATCACCAACTGCATCAGAGATGGCTTTCACTTGATCAAAAGGAGATCTCGAACCATCTAATTGTCTTCCTCCATGATTAGAAATCATTATAGCGGTACAACCAATATCAATTGCTCTTTTTGCATCTTCAACTGACATCACCCCCTTTAAAGCAAAAGGACCGTTCCATCTCTTAATACAGTACTCTGCATCTTTCCAATTCATTTTAGGATCATATTGTTCATTGATATAATCTATAACTGACTTAGCAATATTAGTTCCTTTGTCAGTTTTGTGCTTAATGTTAGCTAACTCGAATTTTTTATTTGTTAAATATTTAAAAACCCATTCTGGACGCATCGCAAAACTTAGCAAGCTTTCTAAGGTTAATTTGGGAGGTGTAGTAAACCCAGTTCTATGATCTCTTTCTCTGTTTCCGGCAACAAGAGTATCTACAGTCAAACAAAGCCCATCAAAATTAGCTCTTCGACATCTATCAATTAAATCGTCAGTAATAGATTGATCTTTATGAACATATAGTTGAAAAAGTTTTGGACCACTTGAAATATTCGCAATTTCTTCAATTGAAAATGATGCCATTGTAGACATACTATACATTGTTCCAAATTTTTCAGCAGCTCTCGCTGATGCTTTATCCCCTTCAGGAGTGTACAAACTTTGCATTGCTGTAGGTGATAAGAAAAGAGGCATATCAATTTTTCTGCCAAATACTGTTGTGGATAAATCAGGCTCTCCAACACTTGCTAATATATTTGGAACAAGATCACAATCATTGAAAGCATTTGTGTTTCTATTTAGAGTTACCTCATCGTCTGAGCCACCGTCTATATAATGAAAAATAGGAGATGGTAATTTTTTTTTTGCTAATTTTCTAAAATCTTCAAAGTTATAACAATCATTTATATTCATAATTGCTATGTTCTAAATCTTAAATTACTTCTATTTAGATCACTTATTTTAGTGCACCCCATTAACTTCATATCTCTTACTAATTCAGACTTATATTTTTCTAAAGCTCTTTCAACACCTGCTTGTCCAGCTGCTGCTAGAGCGTATAAATATAATCTTCCCCCAGAACATGCCTTTGCACCTAATGATAATGCTTTAAGCATGTGAGTTCCTCTGTGAATTCCACCCTCACAAATTACATCTAATTTATCACCAACAGCATCAACAATTTCAGCAAGTTGATCGAAAGGCGACCTTGACCCATCGAGTTGTCTTCCACCATGGTTTGAAACCATTATTCCCGTACATCCAATATCAGCCGCTCGCTTAGCATCTTCTACGCTCATTATTCCTTTTAAAGCAAAATGACCCCCCCATTTGGAACAAAGTTGTTCAGCATCTTTCCAGTTCATTGACTGATCCAGCATAGTAGTAAAATAATTACCAATTGAAGAGTTGGTGCTTGTACCTTCTTTTACAAAATCTTGAAGATGAGGTAATTCAAACTTACCTTTTGTTAAATAATTTATTCCCCACATTGGCTTTGTAGCAAAACTAAATAAACTTGATAATGTTAGTTTAGGTGGTGATGTAAACCCAGTTCTCAAATCTCTTTCTCTATTTCCTCCAGTTATTGTATCAACGGTTAGAGCCATAACATCAAACTTGGCTGCTTTTGCTCTTTCAAGACATGAGTCATTAAGTCCTCTA
>CABZSY010000049.1 GCA_902528505.1 uncultured Pelagibacteraceae bacterium | reverse complement strand
TTGAAGGATATTTGTGGAATTATTTTATCAGCAAGAAACGAGGTTTATGTAAAAAGTTTAGTTGAAACTTATAAAGGATCAGGAAGCTTGATATCTTTAGGTCACAATGAAAGATTTGATTTATTTTCATCAGCCATAATAGCTGGAACTGCAGCACATGGTGAAGATTTTGATGATACTTTTGAGGGAAATCCAATGCATGTTGGGGCTACAATGATCCCTGCAATGCTCTCTGCAGCTCAGAAATTTAATCTTGATGGTGATCAAATTTTAAAAGGACTAGCTGTAGGATCAGAGTTAATTTGTAGGTTGGCTTTGGTAGCACCGACCGCAATGCATAAACAATCTTTTCATCCAACTGCTGTTTGTGGTACTTTTGGAGTTGCTGCAGGTTTATCATCCGTTTTAGATCTATCTGAAAAACAGATGGTTTCAGCTTTAGGAATAGCAGGTAGCTTTACCTCTGGTATTATTGAATATCTTGCTGAAGGATCATGGACTAAAAGAGTTCACCCAGGTTGGTCAGCAAACTCTGGAATAAATGCTACACTAATTGCAAAATCTGGTTTTTATGGACCAAGGACTGTATTTGAGGGTAAGCATGGTTTCTTTGAAGCTTTTGCATTGAAAGAGATCGAAAGAGATTATTCTCATTTAACCGATGGATTAGGTAAAAGATGGGAAAATCAAAATTTAGCCTTTAAACCTTTCGCCTGTGGAACCATGGCACAACCTTTTGTCGATTGTGCAATTAAAATTAGAAAAAAAATCAAAAATTTAAATGAAATTTCGTCTATTACTGCAAAAGTTGGTGAGGGTACTGTCCACAGATTATGGGAACCTTTGAAAGAAAAAAGGCAGCCATCAACACCTTACTCAGCTAAATTTTCAGTCCCATATTGTGTTGCTGTAGGATTTATTAGAGGAGATGCTGGTTTAAACGAATTTAATGAAAAAAGTATAAATGATAAAGAAATTTTAAACCTAGCAAGTAAAGTAAATTACGAAATAGATCCAAATAATGAATATCCAAAAAATTATACTGGAACACTGATTTGTAAAACTTCTGATAATGAATTTACCGAGCATCAGCCTTGCTTTAGAGGTGGTGTTAAGGAGCCATTAACCAAAGATGATATTGATAAAAAATATAATGCAAATTTAAATTATTCCAAAATTTCAGAAGAAAATAAAAAAAATTTAAATAATTTTATTGAAACTCTATTTGATAGACCCGATTTTTCTAAAATAACTTTTTAATTATTCATGGAAACTGATTTTGATATAGGTGCGTTATTTGCTAGTCTAGGGGTAATTGAGCTCACAATATTAATATTAACCGCTTTTTTTGCATCTGTTGTTTCAGGTATTTCTGGATATGGAGGGGGTATGACTCTTGGTTTATTAGTATCACCTTTTATACCTGTAAAATTATTAGTGCCTCTAATGTCAGTGTTTGTTTTGTTTTCAAATGTATCAAGGATGTATTATTACCGAAAAAATATTTTTTGGAAAAAAGGTATTTATTTTGCAATAATTTCTACCCCATTCTTAATTGTAGGTACAAATTTCTACGCGTCAGTATCTGAAAAAACATTATATTTCTGTTTGGGCTTTGGTTTAGCCTTCATTGTAATTTTGAGAAGAGTATTTAAGAAAATTAATCTTACTATTGGTTGGGTAGGATTAGGAGTAATGGCTGTATTTTATGGAACAATAAGTGGTGTAATACTAGGGCCAGGTTCTGTTTTATTAACAGCCCTCGCTGCAAATGGATTGGTAGGACCCCAAATTATAGGTACTGATTCTTTTATAACACTTATAAATGTAATCATACGCCTCATATCATATTGGAATTTAGGATTACTAAACCTTGATGCGTTATACGTAGGTTCAATGATAGGTATAGTTGCTATATTTGGATCTTATACAGCAAAGAAAATTGCAGATAAATTAGGTGTCAAAATGCACACAATTATTATTGAGGTCTGCGTAGTTATTGGTGGTAGTGCAATGATTTATAAAGCTTTGACGTTCTAAAAATTACGATAAACTTTGTAAATAATATGTTCAGGATTTTTTAGGTTAAAACTATTAGGTGAAATCCAAGGGTATCGACATCCCCATTTATTAATTTTGGGTATCAGTGATTGCTCCCAATTTAAATATCCTCTTGAGTGATTTTTATTTCCAAGGTGCCTTTTGGGGAAAAAATACGTGGGGTCATTTTTATTCAATTGATACTTTTTATTCATGGGTCTTGGTTTTTTAACCTGCCAAATTGCATTGTAGCCCATACGTCTTAACCAAATTACTGAAAATAATGATGATGAGGGAATAAATGAATATATAAATATTTTTGACAACGTGGACGCAATAAATTTATCTGTATTTTGTATCAAAGTTGTTGCGTTAACATTCCTCCACCCCTTAATATTTTGAAAATTCTTTATTTCAGAATTTATTTGAAAAAAATAATTATTTGGATCATGAATACTTTTAATAGTTGCGGGTATTTTAAATTTTTTTGAAATTTTTTTGGATAACTTTAGGTCTTTAACTAAATTAATTTTTGTTTTGTTAAGCTGTGATTTATTATTATAAACTCTTCCATAACCTGATAAAACCCAGTTTTGGGTACCACCATTTAAAACATATTTTTTATTTTTAAAATTAAAATCTTTTAAAGTTTGATAAGCTACAATACTTCGAGTCCGACCTGCACAATGAACTATATAAGTTTTGTTATTATTCAAATTGTTATTTAGAAAAATTGGTAATTCTCCTCCTGAGCAATGATGAGAAAAAGGGAGACTAAATTTTTCAAATTCAATCTTAGGCCGTGTGTCGATTTGAAAAAAATTATTTGTTTTGTGAATTTTTTTTAATTCACTTGGAAAAATATTTTTTATATTTGATGATTTCTCTACCCATTCGCCAAAAGCTTTGGAAAAGGTATATTCCCCTTTCCAAAATGGTAATTTATTTTTAACCCATGTCTTATAGTCTCCTTCAATTGTAAAATAACTTTTAAATTTAAATTTA
>CABZSY010000048.1 GCA_902528505.1 uncultured Pelagibacteraceae bacterium | reverse complement strand
ACTTTGTAGATTTTTTAATATTCCATATCTTATCTTTTGCCAACTTAGTAGAAATCTTATTATCAACAATTGGTGAAGGGTAATCAGTACCAATCTCTATTCCCAAACCTTTTTGATCCAAATAAGTCAATTTCCATGGTTCGTGAACCAATTTATCTGGAATACTCTTTAGTTCTGGCACCCATTTACGTATGAATTTACCATCAACATCTTGATCAAAAGATTGTTTAATTGGATTGTAAATTCTAATAGAGTTTATTCCAGTTGTACCTGATTGCATTTGAAATTGAGAGTAATGGATACCAGGCTCATAATCAGTAAATAGTTTGGCCATGTGTTTTGAAGTTTTTTTCCAATCTAGCCATAGCTGATATGAAGCAAAAGACACAAGCATTGCTCTCATTCTAAAATTAATCCAACCTGTTTTAATTAAATAACGCATACAGGCATCAACAAATGGAAATCCAGTTTTGCCTTCCTTCCAAGCTAAAAAGTGGTCTTCATCAAAGTAATTTTCTCTGAGACCATCATAAGCCTTATTCAAATTATTAAATTCAATTTCAGGTTCATCATACAATTTTTGTATAAAATGGCAGTGCCAAGCTAATCTACTTTTAAAAGCTAACAATGATTTTTTATTTGAGTAAGACTGAATAGTATTAATTTTTTTTTTTGTTTTGTTATATATTTCTTTAAGAGAAATATTTCCATATGTAATATGAGGACTTAATCTTGAACAGGATTTTTCACCAGTTAAAGGTGAAGACATCTCTTTTTGATAATTCTCTGATCTAGAGTCTAGAAAACTATCTAGTAAGTCTAATGCGTGCTTTCTACCACCTTTTTGTATAAATTTACTATCAATTTCATTTGTTTCAATAATGTCAAAATTATCTAACTTTTGATCAAATAAAAATTTACAGTTTGATTTACAACTAGTTAGTTCACTATTTATGAATTTATTCCAATTAGCAGACCATTTGTATCGTTCTCTGTGATTTAATTGAATTCCAAATTGATTATAAAAATTCCATTTGACATTTTTTGAAATAAAAAATTTTTCTAGATTTAAATCTAAATCATTTAAATATTTGTTCTTAAATATTTTATTTGAAAAAACCTCATTGATCTTAAATTTTTCTATAATTTTTTTTAATATTTCTAAAGTGTCTCCGTAATATATATTTAAATTGGTACCAAATTCTGTTTGTAATTTATTGTCGACTTCATTAAGTGATTCGATTATGAACTTTAAATGAAAACTACTAGAAACTTCTAACTTAAAATAACCTTTATCAAATATAAATATTGGTAAAATATTGCCATTTTTTATTGCATTTAAAAAAGCTTCATTATCAATTAATCTTAAGTCATATCTAAACCAAACAATTTTGTTCATGTGATTTGTATAATTTCTTTTTTAAACTAGTCTCTGTGACAAATTTAAATTTTTTGACTTGAACATTTTTTTGAGCAATACTTTACCTTATCCCAATTTAGTCTCCACTTTTTTCTCCATTTAAATGGTCTTTGGCAAACTATACAAATTTTAGAGGGCAGATTTTCCTTCTTCACTATGCAGTATTTTGTTTAATAAATTTTTCAGCTTCAGATAAAATTAATTTTTTTCTATCTAGTTTCATTTTATCAAATATCCTAACCATCATTGATAAACGTGGATTTTTTAAAAAAAATTTTCTATTTCTATCTATAAATCTCCAATAAAGTCCATCCATTGTATTGCACCACTCTCCTTTTTTAAAATCCATCATTTTCATAAAATATGCTGATCCACATATATATGGTTTGGTTGCAAAAATTCCTCCGTCACTAAAGAGACCCATCCCATAAACATTTGGAACCATTACCCAATCAGATGAGTCTACAAACATTTCCATAAACCACTTATAAACAATTGTAGGTTTGATCTCGCACAAGTTCATAATGTTGGATAAAATCATTAATCTTTCTATGTGATGTGACCAACCATGATTAACAGCATTCTTAATTGCATAATCTAATGGGGGAAGACCTGTATTCCCTTCGTACCAAGAATTTTTCATTTTTCTATTTTGTTTAAAGAAATTTCCAGTTTCCATTTCTTTTGAATAACCTTGGTAAACTCCTCGCATAAATTCTCTCCAACCGATCACCTGACGAATGTATCCTTCAAGAGAATTCATTCTGATTTTATTTTTTTTGTGAAACTCTAAAACTTTTTGAATTATAAATTCAGGCGTTATCAATCCTAGATTAATATAGGGACTTAGAGCACTATGAAAAAGAATATTATCTTTTTGATCTACAGCGTCTTCATAGTCACCAAATAAATTTGATTTCTCTTTTATAAAAAAATTCAAAAGTTTAACAACATCATCATATTCTGTTGCAAACCAAAAATGATCTGTATTACCTGGATGGTCTTTAAATAATTTTTCAATAATAGGTTTTAATTTTTTTGTATGATTTGTTTCTTTAATTTTAGGAAATTTAGGTATTGAAATATCTTTAGGTAATTTATTTCTATTGTCTTCGTCAAAACTCCACTTACCACCAATAGGATTACCGTCAGAACCCATCAATATTCCAGATTTTTTTCTTACTTCTTTATAGAAGGTTGCCATAAATGGTTTTTTTGAGTTTCCTAGATATTTTTTAAATTCTTCACGAGAATTTAAAAACATTGGTGTTTGGAATATATTCCATTCAATCTTTTCCTTTTTAAAAAACATGGAAATCTTTTGTTCAAAGGGTTTGTCTTCTATCTCAAAGCTAGAAACTTCTTTGATTTTTTTTTGGGTTATAATTTTTTTTAATTTTTTTAAATAATCTTCACTAAATTCTTTATCTTCAATTTTTGAATATTCTAATTTAAATTTATTTTTCTTAAGACTATCTGCGTAGGACCGCATAGAGGATAGGAACAACAGAATTTTTTGTTTATGATGTTTTTCATAAGTGCATAAACCTTTGTCTTCTGCCATAAAGAACGTATGGTCTTTTTTGAAGCGGTCGATGTATTTTGTTGGAAATAACTGATTACCAAGTATAAAAAATAACTTCATGATTAAATATAACTAATAAAAATTTTTATGTCAGAAAAATATCTCATTTTCGGTGCGACAGGATCTATTGGTTCTAACCTGTCAGAACAATTAAAAAATTCTGGTAATGACATTCATTTAGTCGCAAGGAACGAAAGTGAAGTAAGCGCTATCGCAGGTAAGTTGGGATGCTCATTTACTGTTGCTGATGTTTTAGAGGAAGGCTTTATAGAAAAAGTCAAAGCTGATGTACCAGAAATAAA
>CABZSY010000047.1 GCA_902528505.1 uncultured Pelagibacteraceae bacterium | reverse complement strand
AATTAATGAATAGTATTAAAAATGGAATTATTGGAAACAAATTTAAAACTTTTTGTTTTTATAATAAAAGTTTTGAAAGCAATGGTACACATTTTTTAAACCTCATTAATATTTATTACAATAATGTAAAAAAAATACACAAAATAGGTAAAAGTAAGGATGATATTTATTTAAAATATAAAAATGGAGAAGCATATTTTTTTAAAATCGCAAAAAATAATTATAATAATAACTGTATAGTTATATATGGCGATAAAGGAAAAATTGAAATTACTTCTAGACCTGAAAATTGTATAATTTATAAAAAAGTAAAAGACAAAATTTATAAAAAATATTTTATATTACAAAAAACTCAAACAATTAATTTAACATCTGAGCATTTGCAAAATAATGTTTTAAAAAATATCTATAATGTTTTGAAGAAAAACGGAAAATTACTCTTAAAAGAAAAAAGTTTGATTGAGTATTTATCAATAATTAATAAGATTAAATCTTTATAAATGAAACTTAAAAAATATAATTCAATTGGAAATGAAGAAATTAAATCAGCTTTAAAAGTAATAAAATCTGGTGTTTTGTCAGACTTCGTTGGATCCAAAGGAAGAAATTTTGAGGGCGGCAAATACGTACGTAAATTTGAAAAAAAAGCACAAAGTTATTTTAAAGTAAAATATGCTATATCAGTAAATTCTTGGACTTCAGGTCTTATATGCTCAATAGGTGCAATCGATCCATCACCAGGTGATGAAATAATCTGTACCCCATGGACTATGTGTGCATGTGCAACAGCAATATTGCATTGGAATTGTATACCCGTATTTGTTGATATAAATAAAGATAATTTTAACTATGATCTAAAACAGCTTAAAAGCAAAATTAACAGTAGGACTATAGCGATTTTAGCTGTTGATATTTTTGGTCAGTCAGAAAATATTGATGAAATAAAAAAATTAATTAAAAATAAAAAAATCAAAATAATCTCAGATACAGCTCAGGCCATCGGATCTACATACAAAGGAAAGTATAGTGGCTCATTAACTGATATTGGTGGATACAGCTTTAATTATCATAAACACATAAATACAGGTGAAGGTGGTATGATTGTAACAAATAATAAGAATTTGGCTCAAAGGTGTAAGTTAATTAGAAATCATGGGGAGGCCGTAATTAAAAAAAATGACAAATCTATATCAAATATATTAGGTTATAATTTTAGGCTAGGAGAGATAGAGGCAGCTATTGGCATAGAGCAATTTAAAAAATTAAAAAAGATAATTAAATTTCGTCAAAAGTTAGCCAAAACTTTTATAGATAGAATCTCAAACTTGGAAGGTATACAAACTCCAATTATTAGAAAAGGATCTACGCATGTTTATTATGTTATACCTTTTGTTTTGGATCTGAAAAAATTCAAGTATAAAAGAAAAAAAATTTTAGATATTTTAAAAAAAGAAAAAATTACTGGATTAGTTGCTGGTTATACAAATTTACATTTATTACCAATATTTCAAAATAAAATCGCTTACGGAAAAAAAGGTTTTCCGTGGTCTTCTTTTAATAAAAAAATTAAATATCAAAAAGGTTTATGTAAAAATGCAGAGGAACTACATGATAAAAGTTTCTTTTATTTAGCACTTTGCTCATACGATTATAAAATCTCTCACATGAAACTATATGCTAAAAAATTTAAAAAAGTGTGGGAAAGAATACTAAAGTGAAAAAAAAAAATATAGTAATTTTTTCACACGATGCGGGCGGTGCACAAATACTTTCATCTTATCTCTTTAAAAAAAATATCTTAAGTGTTTATGGGATTTGTAAGGGTCCAGCAATCAGTATTTTTAAGGAAAAAAAAATTAAAGTAAAAAAAAAAACTCTTAAAAGCTTATTAAATATTGGAGATATTTTTTTTACAACCACAAGCTGGAATTCAATATTAGAAAAAACTGCAATGAAAAATCTTTTCCAAAAAAGAAAAAGATTTATCACTTTTATAGATCACTGGCTTCATTTTAAGAAGAGATTTGATTTTAAATATTTACCAAATGAAATTTGGTCTTTTGACATTAAAAGTTATGATATCTGTAAAAAAATGTTTAGAAATACGAAAATTAAATTTAAAAAAAATTATTTTCATAATTATGCAGTAAATAAAATTTCTCAATTTAAAAAAAATAAAAATTATAAATTAAATTATTTATACTTGACAGAACCTATTTCTGATCTTTATCGAAAGTTTTATAAAAAAAATATAAATTCAATTGAGATAGACACAATAAATTTCTTCCTAAAAAAATGTAGTCCTGATTATAATATTACTATAAGAGTTCACCCAAACGACAATTATAAAAAATATAAGTACATTAATAAGGAATTTAAAAATTTAAATATTAGGTTTGATAATAAAACAAGTTTATATAAACAATTTGCTTTGAATTTTAATATAGTCTCATACCAAAGCTCTTTATTATATTTAGCTAATAAAAATAAAAATAGAGTTTTATGTTCAGCAACCAACAATAAATTCAAAATTCATTATTTAAAAAATAAAAATAATTACATTTATAATTATGACAGAATTTAAAATATTTTTGCATCTCATAAAAACAAACTTTAAAAAATTATGGAATTTATTCATTTTAATGATCATTTGCGCAATTTTCGCTAATTTTTTAACAATTCTACAGCCTCTGATTTTTGCATCAATGATAGAAATTGTTCTACCAAACGATTTTGAGTTCCTTAATAGCCAAACTAACAAAACAGAGAATATTGCTGAAAAAAGTTTTTTTGATCTTAATTATGTTGGTCAAAAAATTTTAGTAATAATATATGGACTTTTTAGTATAAAAGATTTTTCAACTTTAGAGAATCTAATTCTTTTATCTTCAATATTTTTATTTTTTGTAATTTTGGCTGCGATAGCAAATTATTTGGCAATTGTGATTTCAAAATGGAGTAACGCATCATTGACAATCTCAATTCGCAAAGACTTAATAAATCATTTTCTTAACTTGGATTATTCATTTTTTACAAAAAATAAATATGGCGAAATGATTTCTAGAATCATAACAGATACTAAAAGTGTTTCGCAAGGTGTTATCCCTGTTTTGCAAACAATGTTTCACCAAGGATCTTTGGTTTTAATTTACAGCATATTTTTATTCAAAACAGACAACATTATATTTTTTTCTGCTTTTATAATTTTTTTATTTCAATATTTAATAATGCTAATGTTAAAGAAACCAATTAAAAACAGCCTAATAAATGTAAATAACAAAGGGGCAGAGTTATTATCAACTTTAAACGAAACATTTAGCG
>CABZSY010000046.1 GCA_902528505.1 uncultured Pelagibacteraceae bacterium | reverse complement strand
AAAAAAAAGGGTTACCATCATCTGAATGGAAATTTCATCAGGATATTTATAATAGTAAAAAGGATGCTAAAGCTATCGTTCATACACATTCAACAAATGCGACAGCGGTGTCTACTCATAAAAGGGGAATACCAGCATTTCATTATATGGTAGCGATTGCAGGAGGTCACGACATTAAGTGTGCAAATTATGCAACCTTTGGAACCAGAAAACTATCAAAAAATATTTTAAAAGCATTGAGAGATAGAAAAGCTTGTTTAATTGCAAATCACGGTCAGATTGCATTTGAAGAAAATTTATCAAAAGCTTTTGAGCTAGCTGAAGAGGTTGAAAATATATCTCTTCAGTATATAACGAGCCATAAACTGGGTAAGCCAAAAATTCTTTCTTTAAAAGAGATGAAAAAAGTTTTATCCAAGGCAAAGAATTATAAAAAAGGATAATCAATGACTAAAGTTGGAGAACATTTAACTCTAGACATTATTGGCACTACAAAAGAATATGAACCTTTATTTTTTGAAAAAATAATTTACGATATAGCTAAAGCTGCCAAAGTTACCATCCTAAATATTTCTAAATATAAATTTGAACCACAAGGTTTTACAATTTTAGCTTTATTAGCAGAAAGCCACATTAGTTTTCATACTTTTCCTGAGAAAGGAATTATTAGCTTTGACTTTTTTACGTGTGGAAAAATAAATCCGTCAGTTGCAGTAGAAATTATCAAAAAAGAATTTGAACATAAAAGAATAGTTAAAAAAGAGTTTAATAGAGATACCAAGTCTCTTTATCCTGATATTTACAGCTCACCAGGTTTACAAAAGTCATATGTAGTAAAAAATGTCTTAGAGGACTTTAAATCAAAAGTAGGCCAACATATTGAAATTCTAGAATTGGAGCAATTTGGAAAATCTCTTTTTATTGATGGTGAAATTCAAGTAGCAGCTACAGATGAACATTTGTATAGCTCAACATTTGTAGGAGCGGGTTTAGATTTAAATCATAATAATGAGCGAGCTGCTATAATTGGTGGAGGAGATGGCGGAGTTGCAAGAGAATGTATATCTAAAAATTTTAATTTTATAGATTGGTATGAATTAGATCCTGAGGTTGTTGATGTATGTAATAAACATCTTGGAGATATAGGAAAAAAAGCAACTGAAAAAAATTCAGTCAAGTGTCTTTGGGGAGACGCTTTTGAAAGCATTAAGTCTGTGAGTGATGATACTTACGATCATATTTATGTAGATTTAAATGATGACCAATTCTGCATTGATCTAGCATCAAAGAATATGGAGTCTTTAGTTCGAATTTTAAAACCAAAAGGAGTTATTACTGCTCAAGTGGGTAGCCAAGACAAAAAACCACAACAGGTTGAAAATTGGTTAAATGTTTTTAATCAAAATTTTGGAAATACAAATTTATCAAGAGTTTACATACCAAGTTTTGATTGTTCTTGGAATTTCTCGTCTTCAATAAACCATTAATTTTTCTTTTTTATTACTAAAATTTGTGAAATAATTATCTTCAAATTAAGGAGAAAATAATGAATATATTAAAAAAGACTATTTTAACAGTTCTTGCATCTCTTTTTGTTATCGGAAATGTTTACGCTGACAAAATAAAAATAGGAACTGAAGGAGCCTATCCTCCATGGAATTCAAAAGATGCATCAGGTAATCTTATAGGTTTCGAAGTTGAACTTGCTCAAGAATTATGTGCAATTATGAAACACGAATGTACAATCGTAGAACAAGATTGGGATGGTATGATCCCAGCTCTATTAATGAGAAAGTTTGATGCGATAATGGCTGGAATGTCTATAACTGCTGAAAGGCAAAAAACAATTACGTTTTCTCAGGGTTATGCAGATGAAGTAGCATCTCTTGCAGTAATGAAAGGTTCAAGCTTAGAGGGAATGGATACTCCAGAAGGTGTAAATTTATCTTTAGGTGGATCAGATGTTAAAAAAGCGTTAAAAACTTTGACAAGCGCACTTGCTGGTAAAACAGTTTGTACTCAAACAGGAACTATTCACCAAAATTTTTTAGAATCAGGTGATGTAGGAAGTGTAAATGTTAGAACATATAAAACTCAAGACGAAGTTAATCTTGATTTAACTTCTGGTAGATGTGATGTTGCTTTAGCTGCAGCAGTAGCATTTACTGACTATGCTGATAAATCAGGAAAACCAGTTGTTTTAGTTGGCCCAACGTTCTCAGGTGGAGCATTTGGTAATGGTGTTGGTGTTGGAATTAGACAAGGTGGAGAAGATGCAATTGGAAAACGAGACGCAAAACTTCTAAAAGATTTCAATAAAGCAATTAATACTGCTAGAAAAAAAGGAATTATTAGCAAACTTGCTATTAAACACTTTGGTTTCGACGCATCTATGTAATAATTTAAGATTTGGCGACTATAATATATAGTCGCCAATCTATATGGAACTTCTCGCATTTGGTAAAACTGGTTGGGGTGACGAACTATTTTATGCAACCCTAATGACTATAGCTGTCTCTGTTACAGCAATGTTTATTGGATTTATTTTTGCGTTAATATTTACTCCCTTAAAATTATCTAAATTCAAGTTTTTAAATTTAATTGGAAATTTTTACACAACAGTTATTCGTGGTGTTCCTGAACTTTTAGTTATTTATCTATTTTTTTTTGGAGGAAGTGGAGCCATTATGTATGTGGCATCTATCTTTGGATATTTTGAATATATTGAAATTAATGCATTCATAACTGGATCTATGGCAATCGGAATAATTTCAGGAGCTTATTCCACAGAAGTTTTTAGAGGTGCAATTCAATCTATAGACAAAGGTCAGTTTGAAGCTGCGAAAGTTCTAGGAATAAATAAATTTACTCAGTTTTATAAAATAATTTTACCTCAAATGTTAAGATTAGCCATTCCTAACTTAAGTAATGTTTGGCAAATTACCTTAAAAGATACTTCTCTAATTTCAGTGACTGGACTCGTTGAAATTATGAGACAATCTTATATTGCGGCAGGCTCTACAAGGGATCCTTTGTTCTTTTATAGTTTTGCAGCAGTTTTGTATCTGATGCTCACTTATGTAAGCATGAAAATAATAAATAGATTAGAGATAAAATATAGCAGAGGGTATTAATGGATTTAAATTTAATGTTAAGTAGTTTACCCAAACTTTTAGAAGCAGCTGTTGTAACTCTAAAATTGTTATCAGCATCATTATTCTTTGGATTAATTATTGGCTTATTGTTTGCAATCTTAAGAATAAATAAGAATATTTTTATAAATAAATTTGCATATGGTTATTCTTATTTGTTTAGAGGAACACCTTTATTAGTTCAAATATTTATAATTTATTTTGGGCTAGGACAAATTGAATATTTACGATCAACATTTTTGTGGGTCATTTTAAAAGAACCTTATTGGTGTGCAATTATAGCTTTTACTTTAAATACAGGTGCTTATACGTCTGAAATATTAAGATCAGCATTTCAGACAATAAAGCCAGGTATTATTGAAGCTGGA
>CABZSY010000045.1 GCA_902528505.1 uncultured Pelagibacteraceae bacterium | reverse complement strand
CATTTAGTGATTTTATATAGTTTACTAAATTTAAGGTAGGTGTGTAAATAAAATTTGGATAATCTCTTTCTTCAAGTAATCCGGCCCAACTGTCAAATATTTGTATTACGTTAGCACCATTATCAACTTGATTTTTAATATGAACTTTTAAAAATTTTTCTATGATTAATAAAATTCTATTTATTAAATATTCATCATTAAAAAAATCTTTTTTAACATTCTTTTTAGGAGATTGTTGATTAATCATATAAACAAGCATTGTCCAGGGAGCACCGACAAAACCAATCGTATTTTTATTTTTTAAATCCATTTCTGAACTTACAGATTTTATAGCTTTATAAACTGGATAAATTTTTTCAGTAAAATCTATCTCGTCTATTTTAGACATATTTGCAATATCTAAACTACCAAGCAATGGACCAAAATCTTTTTTAAATTCAACTTTTTGATTTAATCCGTAAGGTAACATTAAAATATCAGAAAATATTATTGCCGCGTCTAAATTAAATCTTTTAATTGGTTGGAGAGTAATTTCTGTAGCTAGTTTATTATTTAAGCATAATTGGATAAAATTAGGATTATTTTTTCTTATTTCTCTAAATTCAGGCAAATACCTTCCAGCTTGTCTCATAATCCACACAGGATTAAGAGAAGTTTTTTTATTTATTATTACTTCATGAAGAGGTGTCATATTAAGATTATATATATAATTATTGTATTAGTATTATGTCCTGTGAATAACGATGATTGTATATTTTAAACATTATATTAACGTTTTAACCACATCTAAGATTAAATAAAACTCACAAAAATGAGCCTTTTTTGACCTTTATTAACATTCATGTATTGTTTAATTGAATTTACTATTAATGTTAATAAAACCCTCATTTTACAAGGGCAAATGAAGAAAAAATAAATTGAGTAATTTTATTAAAATAATACAAATTTATTAACAACTTATTCATGAGCAATATATATCAAATATACTTAATTTCTGACTCTACTGGTGAAACTTTAGAAAGAATTTTTTTAGCATTAAAGGCACAATTTAAAAACATTGAATATAAAATTCATTCATATTCTTTTACTAGAACTGAAAATCAAATTTTAAAGATTTTAGAAGACGCTGGAGCAAAAAATAATTCGATTATACTTTATACTATCGTTGATAATAATCTCGCAAAATATTTAGCAAATACTAGTAACATGAGAAAAATTCCTTGTTTTGGTGTTTTGGGCAATCTCATTTTAAATTTTTCGAAAATCCTTAATCAAAAAGCTTCACACGAACCTAGTGGACAACATATTTTGAATGATGAATATTATGATAGAATAGAAGCGATTCAGTTTACAATGAATCATGATGATGGAAATTTACTAAGTGAAATTGATAAATCTGATATAATTTTGGTAGGAGTTAGCAGAACAAGCAAAACACCTACCTCAATTTATCTTGCAAACAAGGGTTTTAAAACATCAAATATACCTTTGGTTAATGAAAACTCGTTGCCTGAAAAGTTAAAAAAAGATCCTCAGTTCACATGTGTTGTGGGATTGAGCACAGAGGCCGAAAGGTTAGCTGATTTAAGAAAAAATAGAATGAACTCTCTTAAAGAAAACGATAATACTAAATATACTAATCTAGATGATATTAAAGATGAAGTTGTGAAAGCAAAAAAAACCTTTCAAAAATATAAATGGCCAGTCATTGATGTTACTAGGAAATCGGTAGAAGAAACAGCCGCATCAATTATTAAAATACACGAAATATATTCTAATAATGATAAATGATATAATTCTAGCCTCTAAAAGCAAAGTTAGAAAAGATATTTTAGAGAGGAACAATATATCTTGTGATGTTAAACCATCAAATATTGATGAGAATACTGTAAAAGAAAGCCTTTTGAATGAAAACGCTTCACCAGAAATTATTTCAAAAAATTTAGCCGAACTAAAGGCTAATAAGGTTAGTTCAAAAATGCAGGATAAAATTGTTCTAGGTGCAGATAGTGTAATTGATTTAGAAGGAGAATTAATTTCAAAACCACAAGATAGGAAAGAGGCGTTGTTAATATTAAAAAAACTTAATGGTAAAGAACATCATTTAATTAGTTCTGTCTGTATATCAAAAAATGGATCAATGATTTGGAATTATACAGACAAAGCCAAACTTATAATGAAAAATTTTACTGAAAAAGAATTAGAGGAATATCTTGCTAAGATTTCTGACAATGCATTATATGCTTATAATGTTTATCAAATAGAAGGTGAGGGGAGGAAATTATTTTCAGATATATTAGGAGATGAAGATACTATAATGGGCCTACCTATTGAAAAAATTAGAAACTACTTAAAAGAAATTAAATGAAAAAATATTTAGTGATTGGAAATCCAATAGATCATTCTTTATCTCCTGAATTACATAACCACTGGATTAAGCAGAATAATATCGATGCCATTTATGAAAAAAAGAAATTAAATAAAAATAAATTATCTAATTTAATTTTACAAATCAAACAAGAAAATATAAGCGGAGTTAATGTTACAGTGCCTTTTAAAAGCTCAATTATACCCTACTTAGATGAATTAAGTGATGAGGCAAAAAAAACACAAGCAGTAAACACATTATACTTAAAAAATAAAAAAGTAATTGGGCATAACACTGACATTTTCGGCTTTGAAAAAGCAATAAAAAAAATAAATTTTGATTTTAATAATAAAATAATTTTTATCCTAGGAGCGGGAGGTGTTGTGCCTTCCATCATTTATGCGTCAATAAAAATGGGATCATCTGAAATATTAATTAGCAATAGAACAAAAGAAAAAGCAGAGAAAGTTAAAAATATTTTTGATAATATTAAATTAATTAATTGGGGCGAAGTTCCAAATTTCGATGTAATAATAAACGCAACTAGCCTGGGATTAAACCAAGAGGATAAGCTAAATCTAAATTTTACCAAAACTGGAAAAAATAAATTATTCTATGATGTTATTTATAATCCAAGCGAAACATATTTTTTGAACACAGGAAAAAGATTGGGAAATAAATACGAGAATGGTAAATTAATGTTTGTTTATCAGGCATTTTCATCATTCAAATTGTGGCATGGTGTTGAACCGAAAATAGATGATGAAACAATAAAACTTTTGGATTCATGATAAGAATTGGAATTATAGGAGATATAGGTTCGGGTAAAAGTTATGTTGCAAAAAATTTTGGATTTCCCGTATTTAACGCAGATTATGAAGTTTCAAAATTGTATAAATCAGACAAAAAAATTTTTCTCAAATTAAAAAAAAAATTACCCAAATACATTTTCTCGTACCCAATAGAAAAAAAACAAATCACTAGTGCCATTCTTGCAAATAATCATAATTTGAGAAAGATAATTAAAATAATTCATAAAAAAATAAGACTAAATATGAATTTATTTTTAAAAAAAAATAAAAATAAAAAAATAGTTGTTTTGGATATACCACTACTTTTAGAAAATAAAATTAATAAAAAAAATGATATTTTAGTCTTTGTTGACTCCAAAAAAGTCAATATTCTTAAAAGATTAAAAAAAAGAAAAAACTACAACATAAAACTTATTAAAAAATTTAAGCAAA
>CABZSY010000044.1 GCA_902528505.1 uncultured Pelagibacteraceae bacterium | reverse complement strand
GGAAAATCAAAAAAAGTAATGAATGAATTAAAGCCCAAACTAGTTTTTCAAATAATTGACAAGATGCCATTGGGTAAAAAAATTAAACCAATTAACCTATCTTTATATTCTGATTATAATCCTAAAACCACAACGCCTGGATTAGGATTTAAAAATAAAGAAAAAGCTTTATTTACAATTAATAAAATTAAAAATAGATCTACAAAGTATCAAGTAAATGTAGTTTCGACCATGCTTGGTAGAGCTAAAAATCATCCAAACAAAACTAAAGACATGGGTGGCGCTATTAAAGTATTTGAAGATTGGTTGAAACAATATAAGAGAAAAAAATGAAAAGTAAGACGTCTAATTTTTTAAATAAAATAATAATTTTAATAATTATAATAATACCCAACTTTGTTAATGCTGATTTTTTTGAGGATATAACAGATAAAATTATAGATAATCCAAAAAGACTTAGTTACGGCATTTCTGTCACCGATATAAATCAAAATGGAAAATATGAATTTATAGTTACAGGATTTGGTTATCCTAATTTAGCTTTATCATATGACAATGGAAAATTAATTAATATTGCTGATCAAAAAGTATTTTCTGATGAAACAAGAAAAACTATTGGTGTTGCAGCATGCGATGTTGATAAAGATGGTTATGAAGAAATATATTTTCTCAACACAGATACATATAGTGGAACAAAAAAATATTCCGATAGACTTATAGATTTGGAAGGAAATAAATTTTTAGACATGTTTGAAATTGAAAAAAATAAAGAGGATTTAAATTTAACAGCAGGTAGATCCGTTGCTTGTGTGGACAGGAAAGGTAATGGTGAATATGGTCTCTATGTATCAAATTATGGAGGACCAACAAGGTTTTATGAGATTGAAGATAAAAAGATTAAGGATAAATCAGTTAGCTTAAATTTAGATAAGGTTACAGGTGGAAGAGCAGTTGTTTCAGGGCATATTTTAACAGATAGATCCGATATTTTCGCAGCAAATGAAAGAGGCCCAAATTTTCTTTTGAAAAATAATAATGGGGTTTTTGAAGATGTTGCATTTGATTATCGAGTAGATGATGTGATTCAAAACGGAAGAGGAACTGCATTATCAGACATACTTTATCGAGGAAGACTAGATATAATAAGTGGAAATTGGCAGGGTTATCATAGAGCTTATGCCTTAAAAGATAATCAATTTAAAGACATAGGTAGTAGTAAATTTGATAAACCATCAAGAATACGAACCATTATATCTGCTGATTTTGATAATGACGGTTATGATGAAGTTTTTATGAACAACATCGCTGAGCCTAATAGGTTATTTAGGATAAAAGAGAATGGAGCTTTTGAGGAAATAATACTAGAAAAAGGACTTGAACCGGATGGGTTTGGTACAGGAGCTGCAGTTGCTGACATTGATGATGATGGTATTATAGAATTATTAGTTTCTCGTGGTGAGAGTAAACAACAGCCATTAACTCTGTATAAAGCAAAAGTTGATAAACAGAGCAAATATTTGAGAATTAAACCTATTAATAAATTTGGGGCACCAGCAAGAGGTGCAACAGTTACATTACTCACAAATCAGAGAAAACACTCAAAAACTATTGATGCTGGATCAGGATATTTGTGCCAAATGGAGCCTGTGGCACATTATGGAATTAGAAAAAACGAAAAAAATTTTAAAGTAGAAATTAAATGGACTGATGGTACTAAAAATTTAATTAAAATAACTTCTTTAAATCAAACATTTACTGTAAGACAAAAATGAAAAAAATCTTATCTAAATTTATTTTAATTTTTTTTGTATTATTTCAATTTCAGACATTCGCAGGAGAAAAAAATTATCATAAAGATTTAATTACCGATTGGTCTAGAATATTTCCAGATCAAAATAGAAATGCAGCTGGACCAAAGTTTTTTAAGTATATTATAGATAAAGAAATTAATTATAAAGATTTTATAGAATATAATAAATTATATTGTGCAGTTTCTGGGTCATTAATTGACCCAAATAGCGAACCAGACTTTCTATATGCTAAAGAGAGTAAAACCGGCAAAAAAATTTGTGGTGACTACTATAAGTGCTGCATTCCTTGTTCGTGTGATATAATGAAATATTCTGAAGTTGAAAAAATGGCTCATAAATTTTTGGATGGTTTAAAAGATTTCTATGTATTCACCATTAGAAATCCTTGCAAGAAGAAAGATTTTCCCGACCGGGTAAATAAAGATTACTTTTGTGATGGAGAAAAAATCAATAATAATCAAGTCTATAATCTTAATGATCGAGTAGTAATAGGATTATTTCATGAGGGAAGAGCTTGTAAAAAAGAAGAGATAGATTTTGTAAAAAGTCACGAAGTAACGGGGAGGTTTTGTGAATTACGAAATAATACTCCTTTAGAAAATTTAAAAACTGGAATGGGCGATATATTTATAAAGCTTGCTAGATAATATTATTTAATTTGTTCAGAGATCTTTTCTGAGCTAAGGTGAATTTAGTGAATATTATCGTATTACAACACATTAAGATAGAAGATCCTGGATATATCAAAGATTTAATGTTAGCTGATGGATTTAATTTAACTACTATTGAGTTAGATGAAGGCGAAAAAATACCCCAAGATTTAAACAAATTTGATGGAATGTTTTGTATGGGAGGTCCAATGGATACGTTTATGGAAAAGCAATACCCATGGTTGTTAGAGGAAAAGAAAAAAATTAGAGAGTTTGTTGTAGATTTAAAAAAACCTTATTTAGGATTTTGTTTAGGCTGTCAGTTATTAGGAGAAGTAATAGGGGGGCAAGTAGTTAAATCAAATCCTTCTGAGATTGGAATGATGGATATCAACTTTACAAAAGAAAAGGAAGTTGACAATTTATTCTCAAAATTTCCAAACCAAATCAAAACTCTTCAATGGCACTCTTATGAGGTGCAGGGCATTCAAAATCATAAAGATGTGACTTTGTTAGCTTCTTCACCAGTTACAAAATTTCAAATTTTTAAATACCAAAACCACGCCTATGGAATTCAATTCCATATAGAAATAAAAAATACCACAGTCAATGAATGGGGATGTGTCCCAGAATATAAAAAAGCTTTGGAGGATCAGCTTGGTAACGGTGCGTTAGAAAAATTTGATCAATCTGCAAAGGATAATATGAAAGATATGAATAATTATTCTACGATACTTTATAATAATTTTAAAAAACTTTTATGAATAATAAAATATTTGAATGGGCTGGAGTTATAACTGCAATATTATATTCTTTGTTTGTAGCTTTGAACATAGGAATTGAATTTTTTGGTTTTTGCTTATTGCTTTTATCGGCAATCTTAATCGGAATTTGGGCCTATAGGGGTGGTCATAAAGGAATTTTATTTCTACAATTTTTTTATGCAACTGCTGGTATTATTGGCATGGTACGTTGGTTTTAATCAAAGCTTGATATTATTTTTGGAATATAATTTTTAAAATTAAAAAAACCTCTGTTGCAATATTGCCAAGAAAATCGATCAAGATTTCTATATAAAAATTCTAATTTAATATTTTTTAAATTCAAATAATCTAAGTTTTCACCAACATTTGGATATAGTCCGTAACAATTTTCAATATTTTTTATTTCACTAATATCTATAACCTCACAATCAATGGAATTATCTTTCAACCTTTGTTTTTGGTCATCCATTAAAAGAGTTTTAAATTTCACTGACTTTTCACTTAGCTTGATAGATCTATTTTCATTCTCAAGAGAAACTATATATAATTTTTCAAAGTTATTTTTTTTAAAGTCAGTGATTTCAAATGAGAGATTGTTCTCAAAAATTATAAG
>CABZSY010000043.1 GCA_902528505.1 uncultured Pelagibacteraceae bacterium | reverse complement strand
TCTGGGCATACAGATGTTGTACCTGTGTCTAAAGGTTGGTCAACAGATCCGTTTAAGGCAACAATTAAAGGAAACAAACTTTATGGGAGAGGGTCATGTGACATGAAAGGGTTTATTGCATGCACATTAGCTTTTGCACCAATTTATTCAAAAGCTAACCTTGATAGAGATATTCATTTTTCTTTCACTTTTGATGAAGAAACTGCATGCCAAGGAGCCCCCATTCTCATAAAGGAATTAAAAAAAAGAGAAATTAAAAATGGAATTTGCATTGTTGGTGAGCCTACAAATATGAAAATTATTGATGCTCACAAAGGATGTTACGAATACACCACTTATTTTAAAGGTTTAGCAGGTCATAGTTCAACTCCACATAAAGGTGTAAGTGCTGTTGAATATGCTTCAAGATACGTAAATAAATTAATTGAATTAAGGAGCAAACTTAGAGATAGAACCCCAAAAGACTCTATATTTGATCCTCCTCATTCAACTCTTTCAATAGGTGGAATTTTTGGTGGAATTGCTCACAATGTAATTGCAGATAAATGTCATGTAAATTGGGAAACAAGACCAGTGGTTAAAGAAGATGCAGTATTTTTAAATCACGAACTAGATAAATATGCAAATGAAGTTTTATTACCGGAAATGAGAAAAATTTTTTCTAAATCTTCTATTGAAAAAGAGGTTATTGGAGAAATAATTGGATTTGATCGTAATGATAAATCTGATGCTTGTGAATTAATTTCAAGTTTAACGGGCGATAATTCAAGACAAGTTGTATCTTTTGGAACTGAAGCGGGCTTGTTTCAAGAAATAGGAATTAGTACGGTTGTTTGTGGGCCAGGTTCTATTGATCAAGCACACAAAATTGATGAATTTATAATACTAGACGAATTAAAAAAGTGTTTAAAGTTACTTGATGGGATTAAAGAAAAATCATCTTTAAATTAACTCCAACCACCAACTGATTTTACCTCTAAGAACTCAAGCAAACCTTCTTTACCAGCTTCTCTTCCAATACCAGAGTGCTTAAAACCACCAAAGGGAGCGTCTACTGCAATACCCGCACCATTTACATCAACCATTCCAGATCTTAATTTTCTGGCAAGTCTTCTGATTTTTTCAGAGTCTTTACTTTGAATGTAATTTGTTAAACCATAATCAGTATCATTAGCAATTTCTATTGCTTCCTCTTCAGTTTCAAATGGTATTACTGATAAAACTGGCCCAAATATTTCTGTTCGTGCTATTTCCATTCGATTATTGACATCTGCAAATACAGTAGGTTTAACATAATAACCCTCATTCATACCATCTGGTTTTCCTGTTCCACCGGCAACTAATTTTGCACCTTCGTCTATTCCTTTTTGGATTAATGTTTGAATTTTATTAAATTGTGTTTCAGAAATTACAGGGCCTATGTGTTCACCCTCTTTTTTTGGATCATCCACTTTAAAATCATTTGTGTATTTTTTTAGTCTTTCTATTGCTTCATCATACATCGATTTTTCAACCAACATCCTCGTTGGAGCATTACAAGATTGACCTGAGTTTCTAAAACATCTTAAAGCACCTCTTTCAATGGCCTCTGGATCTGCATCTTTAAAGATAATATTTGCTCCCTTGCCACCTAATTCTAAACTTACTCTTTTAAAATCTTTTGCTGCATTTTGGGATATTAATGCCCCTGCTCTAGTTGAGCCTGTAAATGATATCATATTAACATCTGGATGACTTGTTAAAGCATCTCCAGTTACTGCGCCATTTCCGTTTACTAAGTTAAACACTCCTTTTGGAAATTTTGCTTCATCAATTAGTTCTGCCAGTATCATGGCTGAAAGTGGTGCTAATTCTGATGGTTTTAAAATCATAGTACAGCCAGATGCTAAAGCTGGAATTACTTTTAAAGTGACTTGGTTCATTGGCCAGTTCCAAGGAGTTATTAACGCACAAACACCTTTGGGCTCATATATTAATCTTTGATTTTTTGCATGCTCACCTAATGGCTTTTCAAATTCAAACTCTTTTAAATATCTTATAAAAGATTTTGTATGACTTGCGCCAGTTCCTGTTTGAAGTTTTGATGCAAAATCCTTTGGTGCTCCCATTTCTTGAATAATGGCATCGGTTATATCGTTCCATCTTTTTTTATATAAAGTGTAAAATATTTCCAAGAGAGCAATTCTGTCCTCTCTTGTTGAATATCCCCAAGTTTTGAATGCTTCTTTAGCAGAGAGCACTGCATCATTAACATCTTCCTTGCTTCCAAGGGAAATTACTGCACACACTTTTTCTGTTGCTGGATTTATTACTTCAATATCATTAGGTTTTTTTGGAGCAACCCATGAACCATTTATATAAAAATTTCTTTTTTTTAGCATTTTTGAAAACTATCCTCTCTTTATGTTTTTGCAAACAAATTAGTTAATTCATACACTATTGTTGCTGCAGCCAAAGAAGTAACTTCTGCGTGATCATAAGCTGGAGACACTTCAACAACATCAGCAGATACAAGATTTAAACCTGATAAGCCTCTTAAAACATTTACCATCTCTCTAGTTGTCATTCCTGCGATTTCAGGTGTACCAGTTCCAGGAGCGAAAGCAGGATCTAGCACATCAATATCAATTGAAAGATATAGTGGGTTGTCTCCAACTCTTTTTCTAATTCTTTCAGCTATTTTGTCTGTTCCCTCAGTTTGAAACTCATCACAGTGGATAATTTTAAAACCAAAACTTTCATCATTTTTAATATCTTCTCTACTGTACAAAGGTCCTCTAATACCAACATGCATTGAGGCATCATCTAAAAACAATCCTTCCTCTCTGGCTCTTCTAAATGGAGTTCCGTGAGTATAAGGGGCACCAAAATATGTATCCCATGTATCTAGGTGGGCATCAAAATGTACTAAAGAAACTGGACCATTATTTTTTTTGTTTATTGCTCTTAATAAAGGAAAAGCAATTGTATGATCTCCACCTAAACTAATTATACCACCTACTTTTTTTAATAAATCTGTAGCACCTACTTCAATTTGCTTGATGGCTTCATCAATACTAAATGGATTACATGCTATATCACCAGCGTCAGCTACTTGTTGAATTTTGAATGGCTCAACATCATAGCTTGGATGATAGTTTGTTCTTAAGTGCCTAGAAGCTTGGCGAATACTTTGTGGACCAAATCTTGCTCCTGGTCTATAACTTGTTCCTGCATCAAAGGGTACACCTACTATTGCCACATCACAGCTCTCAACATCTCTTAATTCAGGTAATCTAGCAAATGTTGAGGGACCCGCATATCTTGGAACTTTTGTCCCACTTACGGGTTGGATTGGATTTTTATTTTTTTCTTTTTTCATTTTATTTTAAAACTAAGTTAATATTATCCAGATTAATTCGTCTATAATAATCTAATGAAATATATAATTTCTTTAATAATAATATTTAATATTTCAGCAGTAAATGCGAATGAAATTTTTAATCTATTGAAAATCCCTAATCTAGAAATCTATAATATGAACAGTTTAAATGGACTAAAATATTTATACACTAAGAATAACTTCAAAATAGGTGTAAAAAATAATATTTCTTGTGACAAATCTAAAAAAAATAAATTAGATGAAAAATATTTAATAGTTGAAAAAAATTTCAACAAATATAAATCAGATTTTTTAATTAAAAATAATCTCAAGTTCATTATTTTGTGTGAAAATCTGACTGTTTCTTCAATTAGTACAGGGGGAGTGCCCAACATTATCAAAAGGTCATTAATCTTAGATATTAACTTCAATCAGAAACACTTTGAAAGAATGTTACATCATGAATTCTTTCATATGATTCATGCAAAACACAATCAAATATTTGATGAAACATTATGGTCTAAATTTAACAAAACATCTTTTAAGTATGCAGAATGTTCAACTTGTTCAGATCGTACTGATCTCAGTCTTTTTAAAGATACTGATGGATTTTTAACTGAATATTCAAAATCTTTACCCTCAGAGGATA
>CABZSY010000042.1 GCA_902528505.1 uncultured Pelagibacteraceae bacterium | reverse complement strand
AAGCCCACCTATAAGAGCCTCTTACAATTCACCATTTACTCTACCTATGCTAAAAAGAAATGAAGTAATGTTTAGAGTAGATTTATAAACAAAGGATAAGTAAAAAAGAACAATCTTTATGAAATCGACAAGTCTTTGTTTTAGAAAGGTAAAAAATGACTGTCTAAGGTTTATTACATCCCAAGAAACTTCTACTGAGAAATTTAAAAATAAAGAGAAGATGATAAAGTCTTTTCTGATTCCAATATGTTTTTGGATTGCAAAAAAAGCTAACAAAAAAAAACCTTATATTGTAGGTCTAGCTGGGGGTCAGGGAACAGGCAAAACCACAATTAGTTCGATTATAAAAATTGTATTAGAAAAGTATTTTAAACTTAATGTGTTTAAAATTTCTATTGACGATTTTTACAAGACAAGAAAAGAAAGAATAAATTTATCAAAAAAAATTCACCCAATGTTAATGACAAGGGGAGTACCAGGTACCCATGATATTAAAATGATGTTAGAATTTTTTAAAAAAACAAAAGTTAAAAGCTTTAAAAAAATGAAAATTCCAAATTTTAATAAAGCTATAGATGACAGATCTCCTAAAAAGAATTGGTACAGTATTAATCAACAACCAGATATAATAATATTTGAGGGTTGGTGTGTTGGTGCCAGAGCAGAGATAAATAAAACATTAAAAAAACCGATAAATTTTCTTGAGAAAACTAATGATCATAATCTACTTTGGAGAAAACACGTAAATCAGCAATTAAAAACAAAATATAAAAAACTATACTCGCAGCTAAATTGTATGATTTATTTAAAAGCAAAAAATTTCAGTTTGTTACAAAAATGGCGACTAAAGCAGGAGAAAAAACTATGGCTTAAAACTAAGAAGAAAAGTAGACATAAAATTATGAGCAAAGGTGATGTAATTAATTTTATGCAAACTTATCAAAGAATTACTCAAAATATGTTTAAGAATATGCCTAAATATGCGTCTATAATTTTAAATTTAAATGATAACCATCAAATAAAATCTGCTGTATATAAAACTAAATGAAAAAAATATTAGTACTAATTAGTTTATCATTATTTTATTTTAGTAATGCATTTTCAGTTACTTTATATGATGCATTAAATCAAACTTTTCAAAATAATATTCAACTAAATGCTGAAAGAGAAAACATCAAAGCTTCAGAGGAAGATGTAAATATTTCAAAAGCTGATTACAAACCTTCATTAACATTAAGTGGATCTAAAAGTATAGAGGATACTAATAAGCTTACCAATCAAAGTGGAGGTGATGCAACTATTAACGATGTTGATCCATTTACAACCTCTATAAAATTAGAGCAAACAATTTTAGATTTTGGAAGAGACATAACTCTTCAAAAAAATATTACTGCTTTAGATTTAGCAAAAGCAAAATTAGTTAAAAAAGAACAAGATATTTTACATAAAGCAATAGATGCATTCACTAATTTAATTTTAGCCAGAGAAACACTTGAGATTAATTCAAAAAATTTAAATTTACTAATTAGACAAGTGGAGAGTGACAAAATTAGAAGAGATGGAGGTCAAATAACAAATACCGATTTAGCACAATCCGAATCTTCTCTTGCAGGAGCTCAAGCTCAATTTGCAAAAGCAAAAAGTGATCTATTAATAAGTAAATTAAACTATGAAAATATAATTGGTAAAATTAACAACCCAAATCAATTGCAAAAAAATTCCAATGCAATTGTTGGTATTCCAATAACTCTTAATGAAGCCATTAATCTTTCTAAACAAAATAATCCAGATATTTTAATTGCAAAACTTGATTTGGAAAAGTCTGAAAAAGATTTAGCAATTTCAGAATCTGATTTGAAACCTTCAGCATCCTTATCTTTAGAAAGATCTTATTCAGATGACCTTACGTCAACTATTGATGAGCGAGAAAAAAACACGTTAAAAGCAACTTTAAGTTGGCCTTTTTATTCTGGTGGAAAAAAAAGATCAACAATTAACAAAAACTCCAATTTAACCACACGAAAAAGATTATTGTTAGATGATGCTGTTAGAACTAATGAAACTAATGTTGCTAGTGCCTGGTCAAGTTTGCAATCTTCAGAAAGTTTCCTTAGTTCTGTGAAAATTCAGGTTAAATCATCCCAAATAGCTTATGAGGGAATTGCAGCAGAGTATGAAAGAGGATCAAGAAATACTCTTGATGTTATTCAATCAAATGCATTATTACTTTCTGCTCAAATATCTTTGGCAAATTCTGAGAAAAACTACCTTATGGCCCAATATAATCTCTTGAAAGCAGTAGGACTTCTAAATAGCAAATATCTAAATCTTAAGTAATTATTTGACTTTTTGAGGAACAAAATAAATATGTTGCCAATGAGAACAAAATGTGTACATTTGATATTATGATTCGAGTGTTAAAAAATTTAATAAAAAAGGCAAAATATGACTAAAAATAACCTAAAAGTAGTTAAATCTACTAAAGATCAAGAGGCGGACAACAAAGAGAAAAACAAAGCATTAGATGCTGCGATAGCTCAAATTACAGACAATTTTGGAAAAGGTTCAGTAATGAAGCTTGGCGAAAAAAGAGCTATGGATATTGAGTCAATATCTACAGGATCTTTAAGTTTAGATTTAGCATTAGGAATAGGTGGATTGCCTAAAGGAAGAATTGTTGAAGTTTACGGACCAGAGTCATCTGGAAAAACAACGTTAGCATTACAAGTTGTTGCTGAAGCTCAGAAAGCTGGAGGAATTTGTGCATTCGTCGATGCAGAGCATGCATTAGATCCGGTTTATGCAAAAAAATTAGGTGTCAATACTGAAGAACTTTTAATTTCACAGCCAGATGCTGGTGAACAAGCTTTAGAAATTGCTGATACACTAGTAAAATCAGGCTCTATCTCAGTTATTGTTATCGACTCTGTTGCAGCTCTAACACCGAAAGCTGAAATCGAAGGAGAGATGGGAGATCATCATGTTGGTCTTCAATCAAGATTAATGAGTCAGGCTTTAAGAAAATTAACTGGTTCAATTTCTAACACTAATACAATGATGATTTTTATTAACCAAATCAGAATGAAAATTGGAGTTATGTTTGGAAGTCCTGAAACGACATCAGGTGGAAACGCACTTAAATTTTATTCATCAGTAAGAATGGACATTAGAAGAATTGGTGCCATTAAAGATAAAGATGAAATTATTGGTAACTCAACAAGAGTAAAAGTAGTTAAAAATAAAGTTGCTCCACCATTTAAAGTTGTAGAATTTGACTTGATGTATGGAAGAGGAATTAGCAAGATGGGTGAACTCGTAGATCTTGGGTCTAAGGCAGATATAATTGAAAAATCTGGTGCATGGTATGCTTATAAAGGTGAGAAAATTGGTCAAGGTAGAGAAAATGCCAAGACTTATTTAGCTCAAAATCCTCAAGTTGCTGCAGAAATTGAAATGGCCATAAGAGAGAAAGCAGGAGTAATTTCTAAGAAAATAGAAGGAAATCCACTTGATCCTGATAAAATTGAGAAAGAAAAGAAAGTAGCTGAAAAAGAAGAAGCTGAAAAAGCAGAAGCTACTCCTCCATCTAAAAAGAATTAATAGGTCATCTTTATTAATAAAAGGCGCTTAAATTAAGCGCCTTTTTTCCCTATCGACATCTAGACATAGAATTAAAAAGCTGTATTTTAAAAATATGGCTGACAAAACCTTAAATGAAATAAGAAATACATTCTTAAAGTATTTTGAAAAGAATGAGCATAAAATTGTTGATTCTAGTAATTTAGTTCCTAATAACGATCCAACATTGATGTTTGCAAACTCTGGCATGGTTCAGTTTAAAAATGTATTCACAGGTTTAGAAAAAAGAGATTATGTAAGAGCCACCACTTCCCAAAAATGTGTTAGGGCAGGAGGAAAACATAATGATCTTGAGAATGTTGGTTATACTCCTCGTCACCATACTTTCTTTGAAATGCTAGGAAACTTTTCTTTTGGAGATTACTTTAAAGAGCAAGCAATTCATTATGCTTGGGATTTGATCACTAGAGATTTTGGCA
>CABZSY010000041.1 GCA_902528505.1 uncultured Pelagibacteraceae bacterium | reverse complement strand
AAATAGGAAAAATTAAAAATAAATCTCTAGTATTCCTTGATTACGCTCACACACCAGATGCCTTACAAACTTGTATTTTAAATGTTAGAGAACAATTCCCTGATAAGCATATTTCTTTGCTCTTCGGATGTGGTGGTGACAGAGATAAAGGTAAAAGATCAAAAATGGGTAAAATAGCTGATAAATATGCAGATAAAATTTATCTTACTGATGATAACCCACGACATGAAAGGCCTAAGAAAATTAGAAATGAGATTAAAAGGGGTATAAAAAAAAGTCAAATTACTGAAATTTCTAATAGAAAAGAAGCAATTGTAAAAGCAATAAATAACTTAAATACAGGAAATGTTTTAATAGTTGCAGGTAAGGGCCATGAAAAAATCCAGCAGATTGGAAATAGAGAAGTTTTTTTATCAGATAGACAAATAATTTTAAGTTCAATTAAAAGAAAGAATCTTAAATTATCTAAAAATTTAAAATTAAACATTCTTAATGAAAGATTTGATCGAAATATTCTATCATCTAAATTAGTAATTAATAAAGCTAGCATAAACTCCAAGGGTATTAAAAAAAATGATATTTTTTTTGCAATTAAAGGAAAAAAAAATGATGGTAATAAATTTGTTGAACAAGCAATTCAAAAAAAGGCATCAATAACTGTAGTAAATAAAATTCAAAAGAAACTGCCTATTAATAAACAAGCAAGATCAATAAACCCTTTAGGTTTACTCACAGAAATTGCAAAAATATATAGGAAAAATATTTCCACAAATATTATTGCCATAACAGGTAGTTGTGGAAAAACTTCTTTAAAGGAATTGTTGGGTAACACCTTAAATAAAATTTCTAAAACAACAATTTCTCCTAAATCATATAATAATAAGTATGGTGTTCCCTTAAGTCTTTTTAACATAAATCAAAATGATGATTATGGTGTTATTGAAGTTGGAATGGATAAAAAAGGAGAAATAGATCAACTCTCAAAAATTATTCAACCCGATATAAGTGTAATCACAAATATTAACTACGCACATGCCAAAAATTTTAAAAACATAAGACAAATAGCTCTAGCAAAAGCTGAAATAATTAATAATACTAAAGATAATGGCTATGTAGTCCTTAACGCCGATGATGCTTTTTTTGGTTTACATAAGAAAATAGCTCATAAAAAGAAAATCAAAGTATTATCTTTTGGAATAAATAATCAATATGCAGATATTAAACTACACAATATCGTAAATTCTAAAAAAAAATACAAAATCTGTATTAAAATAAATAAAATTAAAAAAAATTTTATAGTCTCAAATGATTTTCAAAATCATATTTATAATATACTGGCAGCGCTAACTGTTAAAAGTGTTTTCTTTAATATTTTACAATTAGACAAAAATATATTTCTAAATTTTAGAACTCCAGAGGGAAGGGGAGATATAACTAAAATTAAAGTGAATAAAAAAATTATAAATTTGATTGATGAAAGTTATAATTCAAATCCATTATCTTTAAAGACTGCAATATTAAATTATGACAGGATCAAAACAAAAAACGCTAAAAAGTATCTTATACTTGGTGACATGTTGGAGCTGGGGCATCATTCAAAAAAACTTCATGAATCTATAGCACCAGTAATTAATAGAACAAATATTGATAAAGTTTTTGTTAAAGGGAAGGAAATCTCCTTATTATATAATAAAATTTCTAATCTTAAAAAAGGTTCAGTTTTAAAGAATAAATTGCAAATAAACGATCTAATTGAAAATAAATTTGATAATGATGATTTCTTAATGATAAAGGCCTCAAATGCGACAGGTTTCAATAAGATAGTAAAAGAATTAAAAGGTACAAATTAAATGCTTTATCAATTTTTACTTAACTTTGTTGACACATTTGGTTTCTTAAATATTTTCAAATACATCACTTTTAGAACTGGATTGTCTCTATTTACATCATTAGTTATTGTCCTAATTATTGGTGGACCTTTTATTAAGTATTTTTCTAGCCAAAAAATTTTAAATCCTATTCGAGATGATGGTCCTGAAGAGCACATTGTAAAAAAAATTGGAACACCAACAATGGGTGGTGTAATTATTTTAATAGGTTTATTAGTTTCAGTTTTATGTTGGGGGGACTTAACAAATATAAATATTCTTTTTTGTATTTATATTGCTATTTCGTTTGGTGTTTTAGGTGCTTTAGATGATTATAAAAAAATTAAACACAGCAATTCTTCTGGAGTCTCATCAAAATTTAAAATAATTTCTCAGATTATTTTAGCAATTATAGGAGTTTGTTTTTTTGTTTATTATGTAGAGAGTCAAAACATAACAAACTTATACTTTCCATTCTTTAAAAACTTAATTATTAATTTGGGATGGTTCTTTATACCATTTGCTGTTTTTGTTTTAATCGGTGCATCCAATGCAGTAAATCTAACTGATGGTTTGGATGGCTTAGCAACAGTTCCAGTTATTTTGGTTGCAGGATGTTTTGCATTTATAAGCTATATAACTGGAAACATTGTTTTTTCTGATTACTTACAAATACCGTATATTGAGGGCACGGGTGAAATTTCAATTTTCTGTGGAGCTATCATAGGATCATGTTTAGGTTTCCTTTGGTTCAATGCTCCACCAGCTAAAATTTTTATGGGAGATACTGGATCTTTGTCCTTAGGAGGATCCCTCGGAGCGGTTGGAATAATAACCAAACATGAAATTGTTCTTGCAATAACAGGTGGACTTTTTGTACTCGAAGCAGTTTCTGTGATGGTTCAAGTTATTTCCTTTAAACTAACTGGAAAACGAATTTTTAGAATGGCTCCAATTCATCACCACTTTGAGAAGAAAGGTTGGCCCGAGTCAACAGTAGTTATAAGATTCTGGATCATCTCTATCATTTTAGCAATGATTGGATTAGCGACTTTAAAGTTAAGATGATGAACAAAATCAACAATATTTTTTTAAAAAAAAAAATATTAATCTATGGATTAGGTAAAAGTGGAATATCTACTTACAATTTTTTAAGACAGAAAGCTAAAGTAAACTTATTTGATGATAATCCTCAAAATAATCTCAGATTTGATAAAAAAAGTCTTTCTTTCACCAAAATACTTAAATGTGATTTTGATTTTATAATAATAAGCCCAGGTATAGACTTTTCTAAATGTAAATTATCAAAATACTTAAAGCAAAATTCATCTAAAGTTTATACAGATTTTGATGTTTTTTATTCATTTTTTAGCAATGATAGTATAACGATCACTGGCACTAATGGAAAATCGACTACTGCAAAACTTTTATATGATGTTTTAAGAGATCAAAAAAAAGATATTAGGCTTGTTGGAAATATTGGTAATCCTATTCTATCAGAAAAAAAAATTACAAAAAAAACTTTTTTTGTAATTGAGGCATCTTCATATCAGCTTGAATATAGTAAAATTTTTAAGTCAAAATATTCAGTAATTCTTAATATCACACCTGACCACATTGAAAGGCACAAAAGTTTTAAGAATTATATTGAAGCTAAATTTAGGTTATTAGATTCAAAAGCTAGTAAATCTTTAGCTTTTGTAAAAAGAAATGATCCTGTTATTGCCAAAAAATTGAGAAGTAAAAAATATAAACAAAAAATTATTAAAGTAGATACTTCACTTCAATATTCAATTTTTAAAAAAATTACAAATAACTATTTTATGTCATCTGGTAATAGAGAAAATTTAATTTTTGTTTTAAAAATATGCAAAATTTTAAAATTAAACGAAGAAAAAATATTAAGAAAAATAAATAAATTTAAAGGTTTAAAATATCGTCAACAAATAATTTTTTATAATAATAATTTGACTATAATAAATGACTCAAAATCTACTAGCTTAGCTTCATCAGAGAATCTTCTTAAAAATCTAAAAAATGTTTACTGGATCTTGTGTGGCATACCAAAAAAAAAAGATAAGTTTAATCTTACTAAATTTCAATGTAAAAGTTTTAAGGGCTATATATTTGGCAAACATCAAATAGAATTTATCAAAAATCTTAAGAAAAAATTAACAATTAAAAAGTTTAAAAATTTAAAAGATACACTGAATCAAA
>CABZSY010000040.1 GCA_902528505.1 uncultured Pelagibacteraceae bacterium | reverse complement strand
TGATTTAATTTCTTTTTCTGAACTTTGTATATTTTTAGAGAAACAAACTATTAATTCTTTTGATTTTGCAATATCTTTAAGAGATTTTATTTTTAATCTCTTTATATTTTTTTGTGTGTTTGTGATTAAATCTTTTATCATTAGATCAATTGAGTCTCTTACTATCTGATTAATTGCTATTTTATAATTTTTTTTATTTATCTTTTTCTTATAATTTACATAAATATTTTTAAGAAAATTAATCTCACATAGCTCTTCTAATTTAAAAAGATTTGCTTTAATTCCATCTTGAATATCATGATTATTATAAGCTATATCGTCTGAAATAGCTGAAATTTGTGCCTCTAAAGAGGGGAAAGTATTAAATTTAATTTTATTTTTAAATACTTTTGCTCCAATAAGTTTATTAATTGTGGTTAATTCATTAATTGGTCCATTATGTTTTAAAAGTCCTTCTAAGGTTTCAATGGTAAGATTTAATCCTTTAAATTTTAAATATTTATTTTCTAAAAACATAACAATTCTCAAAGTTTGTAGATTATGATCAAAACCACCATGATTATCCATACATTCATGCAAGGCATCCTCCCCAGCATGTCCAAAAGGTGTATGGCCTAAGTCATGAGCTAAACTTAAAGTTTCCACCAAATCCTCATTTAGGTCTAAATATTTTGAGATCGATCTTGCTATTTGGGCAACTTCAATTGAATGGGTTATTCTGGTTCTAAAATGATCACCTTCAGTATTTACAAAAACTTGAGTTTTATGCTTTAGTCTTCGAAACGACGCGCTATGGATAATTCTGTCTCTATCTCTTTGAAAAGGTGATCGATACTTAGAGTTAGCTTCTTTATTAAGTCTGCCTTTACTTTTAAATACGCCCAACAAAGTGTCTTTTTTCATCCTTTAATTTAAATAATTAAGTATTATATTAGTAATATCAGTGTTCAGTCATGATTAAAGAAATTAAATTTACGGATAAAGCGTTAAAACAAATAGAAAATTTATTGTCTAAAAAAGACGAAGGTTCTTTTTTTAGAATCGCTATTAAAGGTGGTGGTTGTTCTGGTTTTCAATATGAATTTACTTTTGATAAATCAAAGCAAGCTGACGATCTTAATTATCAAAATATTTTAATTGATAAAGCTTCAGCTGACTTATTAAAAGGATCTGAAGTTGATTATGTATCTGAATTAATTGGTGAGTCTTTTAAAATTTCCAACCCTCAAACAAAATCTTCTTGTGGGTGTGGAGTTTCATTCTCTCTTTAATGCTCATCTCATCGTGGAATGTTAACTCTGTTAGAGCAAGGATAGAAAATATCAAAAGCTATCTACTAAAATATAAACCTGATATTTTAATGATGCAGGAGATTAAAACTGAAGATATTAATTTCCCTTATGACGACTTTTCCTCAATGGATTATGAAAGTCATGTGTTTGGTCAAAAAAGCTACAACGGTGTAGCAATTATTTCAAAAAAAAAACTAACCAACATTAGAACAGATTTAATTAAGGACAAATTAAAGCAATCTAGAATTATTTCTGCTGAAGTTGATTATAAGAAAAAAACTATTCAACTAATAAATATTTATACTCCAAATGGAAATCCAGTAGATACAGAAAAGTATGATTATAAAAAAAATTGGATGGATCAATTAATCAAACAATTAAAATCCTTATCAAAGAAAAATTCTAACATAATTCTTGCTGGAGATTTTAATGTTATTCCTGCTGCAGAGGATGTTTATAATGTGAAAAGTTTTGAGGATGATGCTTTGTATCGACTTGAAATTAGAAAAAAATTTAGAGAAATGTTAAATCTTGGATTTAGCGATGTTTACCGACATTTTAATGAAGATAAAGAAGGCTATACCTTTTGGGATTATATGAGAGGTGCATGGCAAAAAAATAATGGCATGAGAATTGATCACTTTTTAGTATCAAGCTCAATAATTGATAATATTAAAGGTATTAATATAAATAAAGATCCTCGTGGAAGAGAAAAACCTTCGGATCACACTCCAATTGAGATTAACTTAGCTTAAAGATTTAATTTTATTAACCAATTCCTCGTTAATATTTCTTGGTCCTTTGTCTAATCTATTTTTATGTCGTCTTTCACCTGGAAGTCTTACTTCTCCCATAGACTTCATTTTATCAAAAAATTCATCTGCATGTTTTTGCCAGTCTGTTCCTGATGTTTTATCTGGACTAATTGCTAAAATAAATTCACCACCACTTGGAGGACCACCATCATTGTTATCTTTAGCAGCTGTTTCAAAACTAAAATTATCACCAACAAGAGCTCCAGCTAATAATTCTACCATCATTGCAATTGCAGAACCTTTATAGCCACCAAAAGGAAGCAACACTCCGCCATCAGCTATTTGTCCTGGATCAGTAGTTTCTTTACCATCTTTTGTGAGTCCTGTTCCTAATGGAACTTTGTGCCCTTCTCTTTTTGCTACTTGAACTTCTCCCATAGCCATTGAAGCAGTTGCCATATCATAAACTACAGGTGTCTTTCCAGGTCTAGGCCAAGCAAATGAGATTGGGTTTGTTCCAAAAAGAGGTTTAATTGCACCAGCAGGTGCAACAGCAGGCTTATAAGAAGTACATGCAAAAGCTACTAAACCATCTTCAGCTAATTTTTCGGTTTCAGGCCACATAGCAGCCATATGATGTGAATTATTTATTGCTAAGACAGCAACACCATTTTCTTTAGCAGCTTTACTTAATTCTGGTAAACTTTTATTTAATACCACAGGAGCTAAACAATTATTTCCTGCAACTTTAATTATAGATGGTGAAATTTTCTTAATCTCAGGTTTTCCTTTGCCATTTATTTTTCCACTTTTTAATCCTGAAACATAAGCCGGCAATCTAAATAAACCATGAGAAAGTGAACCATCTCTTTCTGCATTTGTAATTAATTCTGAAAGGATTGATGCAGTATCATCATCACATCCATTTGCTAAAAGAGTTTTTTTTGCTAAATTATTAATTTCGTCTAGGGTTAATGAAACAGTGTTCATTATTTTGATTTACATTTCTTACATAAACCAAAAAATTCTAAATTATATTTACTGTATTTCATCCCCGCTTCATCAGCAAAGTTTGATAAATATTTTGACAGTTTAGTATTACTTATTTCAGAAACTTTTTCACAGCTTTCACATATTGAAAATGCTGTAGCCTTAGAAATTTGGCAACTAGAATTCTGACATGCAATAAAAGCGTTTCTACTTTCAATTTTATGGATTTTACCTATTTCAACTAATTTATCTAATGCTCTATAAACTTGAAGAGGTGCATTAATACCTTTTTTCTGTACATTAAAAAGAATTGAATATGCTTTTAACGGCTCAGGAGATTTATCAATTAAATCAAAAATAATTTTTTGGTTTTTTGAAAGATTGTGTTGTTTTTCCATTTTTAAATTTCCACTTAGTTTTTTAATTTAATCGATTGTTTAATTTTAAACAAAGATAATATGAACAATATCAACGCCGCTGCAATAATTGAGGGTCCAGAAGATGTGTTAAATTCTAATGAAGAATATAGTCCTAAGATAACTGATAATAAGCCACCAATTATAGAAAATAGGACCATTTTCTGAGGACTATCAGAGATATTTCTAGCCATTGCGGCAGGGATAATTAACATTCCTGTAATCAATAATAATCCGACCATTTTGATAGAAATAGCAATGACCGCTGCCATTAATATTGTAAAAATAGCTTTTGCTCTATCGGGGTTTAATCCCTCTGCCTCAGCTAATTCATAATTAACTGTTGAAGCAAGTAAAGGTTTCCAAATTAATTTAAGTACTATTAAAATTAAAGCTCCCCCTGTCCAAATCACAAATAAATCACCGGTGGTTACCGCTAATATGTCACCAAATAATAAACCCATAATATCAAATCTTATAAATGTTAGAAAACCAATAACTACTAATCCAACAGCCAATGATGAATGAGCTAAAAGCCCCAACAATGCATCACCTGGTAAATTAGTTCTTTTCTGAAGTTGGATTAATAATAAAGCAATTATTGATGAAATTAAAAACACTGAAATTGCAATGTTTAAATCAAGAGTATAAGCCATTGTAACACCAAGCAAAGCTGAATGAGCAAGGGTATC
>CABZSY010000039.1 GCA_902528505.1 uncultured Pelagibacteraceae bacterium | reverse complement strand
TTTAATAGCATCCTTCTCTTCGAAATTTCCGATGGTTGATCCTGGAAAAAATATAATTATATTTTCAGATGAATTGATTTTAAAAGGTAGTTTATTATTTTTCGAAAAGTCATATCCTTTAGGAGTAATAGCTATTTTTGGGAATTTTTTTTTAAAATTTTCAGATATCTTGTTTATATAATCTTCTGAAATATCCAAAGGTATATATTTTTTTGGCTTATCTAAACTGTTGAGAAAAATAGCTATTTTCTTGAAGTCTCCAGCACCTGGTTCAATTAAAACTGCTCGCTTACCTATTTTATTAGCAATTTCAATTTTATTATCTTTTAAAATTTTTCTTTCAGTTCTTGTTGGGTAATATGTTTTCAACTTTGTTATTTGTTCAAAAAGTTTTGATCCACGAAAGTCATAAAACCATTTAGAACTCAACTCTTTATTTTTTTTACTTAAACCTAGACTTACTTCTTGTAAAAATGATTTCATTTTATACTTTGCCTAACTAAAAGACGACTAATTGGCATTGAAAATCGCCCTTGTCTTTCATTATCTGTGCTCACTTTGGATATTGCGAGCATGTTAGATAGATTTTTAATCATTAATTTTCTTTTTTCTGGTTTTAAGATAAATGTTGCGTAAAAAAATCCTGAAGCAATTTCAGCTACTTTAGTAACTGGTCCTTCCATAGATACAACATTTGTTTCGATAGTTACACTTGCTTCTGGAAAAGCTTTATGTGCAAGATTACTTAGACTTTCAGATCCTCGTATCCTTGGATCACCTAAATCAATCTCTCCATAACTAGGTATTTCTTCTTGAACATAACTATAAATTAAATTATGTACCTCTGCATATCCAGATGTTGCATTCATCGGTCCATCAACTAATGCTGCAAACTGACCTTCAGAAGTCAAAACTCGTTTGATTTCATCTAAAACAGGAACAATCGGGTCCATTAATGTCAAAGCCCAATGACACAACACAATGTCAATAGAGTTATCATTGATTGCTGTCAAATTTTGTGCTTTTGACTCAATAAGATTAACCCCACTATTTTTAAGACGAGTCTTAGCTAGTACCAATTCTTCAGGACACATGTCTATACCTTTTAAATTTAAATTTTTATTACGATCAAATAAAATTTTTAATAAAGGACCTGACCCACAGGCAAGATCTAATACACTCAAACTCGCGCTATCAGGTACAACTTCACTTAGCCATTCATAACTATTACGTCCAGCTTCATCACGACAAGAACTCGCACATGCTTCAGTAAATCCAGTATTTTCTTGATGGATTGTTTTTAAATGATCAACTAAAGCATTACCATTAGGATGAAGATTACGAGCAAGACTTTTAGTCCAGATCGAATTTAATCCATTTTGATTATTTATGTTTTTCATGATTTGTCTTTTACTGGCCAACAAATCGGATTTAGTGGACTAGCAGCCAAGTCTCCTGGTTTGACATTTGGTACAAATTTCTGCCAGTCACCAGAAACCATCGTTGGTGAATCAACTATTCTCGCTCCATCACGATAATAAGTATTTGCAAGAGCCACTCGACTACGATTAGTTCGGTTGCGTGAAGCGGTATGAAAATTTAAATTATGGTGAAAGCTAACTTCGCCCAGCTCAAATGGAGTTTCATTCACACTTACATTATTTTTTGAAAAAATATCTGTAACCCCACGGTCATATCCAGTACCAGTTTTTTTAAACGTAACTGCATTTACTAATTTGTGTACATCGAGCGGATAGGCGAAAGAGAGCGGTCCCATCTCAAGAGGAATTGGCTGTGCAGGTGCCCAAGCAGTAACTACGTCATTGGTATCTAGGGGAAAATGATGATCGTCGAAGTGCCACGGGGTACGACCACAACCAGCTTGTTTAGCTAATACATTGTCATGATAAAGTCTAACAGCTGGTACTCCAAGAAGATCTGCTGAAATTTGCCCTAGACGAGGTGATAATACATAAGCACGAAGCAGTGCGTTCTCAGGCCAAATAATTTCTAGACTAAGGAAACGGGTATGTGCTCCTTTATCTGGATCAACCTTAAATTCTTCTTTTAATAAACTAATTAACATAGATCTAAGTTTTAGTACGGCCCCAGGTGAAAAAACTTTTTTAAGTTTAATAAAACCATTTTTTTTAAAAAAAACAATTTGATCATTAGTTAAATGGTAGGGCTTAGCTAATTCTGAGATAACTTCATCATCACTTGGTATTGTAATATCTGGTAAAGGATCGGCGTTAATAATTTCATTTTCTTTATCATCATTATCTGCGAGACTAACATACCAGTCCCACCAGGCCTGATTATCCTTATTCCATGGTTTACTAATATCAGTAGCATCAGTTAGTTTGGAATTTAAATTGGTATTAGATTTAGACATTTAGGTAGTTCTTATAGTTTTATTTTTTTTTAGTAACAGCGCGTTTTGACATGTAATGATTGATTTATCTGAAAAAAGTTTATTTTTTTATTCTAGTCATACAAAAATTCTCTCATTTAGCAAGTCTTAGTCCAGACATTTGCCATCTTTGATGAGGATAAAAGAAATTACGATATGATTTTCTCATTTGATCTTTAGGTGTAAGGCAAGAGCCTCCTTTTAACACCATCTGGTTGACCATAAATTTACCATTGTATTCGCTGATATCATCATTGTGATATTTAAACCCTGGATAAGGAGAGAAGTTTGAAGAAGTCCACTCCCATACGTGTCCCCAATGTTGATTTAAATCTGCACCATTTTTTTTTGAATATGGCTGATATATTTTATTTTCTAAAAAATTCCCTTGAATATTATCACTAGAAGCAACCTCCCATTCAAATTCTGTTGGAAGTCGTTTATTGTTCCATCTTGCAAAAGCGTCAGCTTCAAAGTAGCTAATATTACTTACAGGCGCATTGAGATCTATTTCTTTATTCCCATTTAAAGTGAAGTTAAACCATTTACCTTCTTTTTTTTTCCAATAAAGAGGTGACTGCCAATTTTCCTGCTGGCATTTTGAAAATCCATCTGATAACCAATATTCACTTTTATTATAACCATCATTGTCAATAAACTCAATCCATTCACCATTTGTAACTAACTTATTTGATATTTCAAAAGGTAGGATTAAAACCTCATGTTTAGGTCGCTCACAATCGAAAGAGAAATTTTCATCATCTGTACCTACACTTTTAATAGCTTTTTCAAAACCAACCCATTCTTGTTTAATATTTTCACTTTCAACATCTTTTTTATTTGGATCGTACTTGGGACCAGTAGGGTTGAAGCTTAAACCATGCTGTAGATCTGTTAACATTAATTCTTGATGTTGCATTTCATGGTGACAGCCTACTTCAATCATATCTAAATTGGAGTTACTTGATTGACATAACTCTGTAATTCTATGGTTTATAGTTTGCCTATATTCGAGAACCTCTTCAATTCCTGGGCGTGAAATTATGTTTCGTAATGATCTTGTATATCTCGGGCCTGCTTTTACGTAATAGGAATTAAATAAATAATTATAATCCTCATTAAAATATTTATAATTAGATTTTATTTTGCTTAAAACGAATTTTTCAAAAAACCAAGTAGTGTGAGCAAGATGCCATTTAATAGGTGACGCATCTTCCATCGATTGGATATTCATGTCCTCTGGACTTAGATTTTCGACAATTTTAATCGATTGATTTCGTGTTCTCTCAAATAAGTTCTGAATATCGTTATTATTCATAAGATTACTTTATCAAAATAACAATAAAGCCAATATAGTTCACTCTACAAAACGACGCTGATTATTAAACTTAGTTAGATTGTTGATCAGAACCTTTTGTGTCTTCAACTGCAGTTTCAGAAGCTAATTTTGTTGGTTCTTCAATTGGCTCTGTAGTTGGGTTTAATTCAATACCTGCAGGCGTAATTGACTGAGGCATTGCAATAAATTGAGAGTCCGGATTTTCAACTGCTGGTCTAACTCTTGATCTATAAATACCATAAACTCCAATTAAAGTATGAAAAAATATTAGAAAAACAAAAAAACCATTAAGACCCACTATATCCATAAAAATTGAGCACAAAAATGGACCACCAATCGCACCTAAACCAAAAATAAATTGTAAACTAGCACCAGCTGCAACAAATTTTTCTTTAGGAATAAAATCATTAGTATGCGCAAGGATTAAT
>CABZSY010000038.1 GCA_902528505.1 uncultured Pelagibacteraceae bacterium | reverse complement strand
TTTTATCTGTTACTCTTAAACCTCTAATAAATTTTGATTGAATATTTGATTTTTCCAATTCTCTTTTAATTCTTGGTCCACCGCCATGAACAACTACTGTTGAAAGACCTAATTTATTTAAAATAAATAGATCTGTTATAAAATTATTAAATACGCTTCTATCAATTAAAACATTACCTCCATATTTAATTACAATTAAATCATTTTTATATTTTTCAATATATTTATTTACTTCACTTAAAGGTGGCCCGTCTTTGGGCAGTATATTTTTTAAATCCATGTGTTGTTAACTATTTAAAATTATTAGGTTACAGTTTTAACTGTTGTACGCTTCATGATGAAGACTTGTTGTGCCATAGTTAAAATATTATTAACTGTCCAGTAAATTACTAATCCTGCAGGGAATGGAGCTAATATTATTGTCAAGAATAGTGGAAAGAACATGAATATTTTTGCCTGCATTGGATCTGTAGGTGCTGGATTAAGTTTCATCTGAACAAACATGCTGATACCCATTGCTATTGGCCACGCTCCTATAACTAAAAAAGAAGGTACTTCATAGGGCAATAAACCAAATAGATTAAATAATGAAGTTGGATCTCTTTCTGATAAGTCTTGTATCCAACCATAGAATGGCATGTGTCTCATTTCGATAGTCACGAATAGTACTTTATATAAAGCAAAAAAAACTGGGATTTGAACTAGAATTGGCAAACATCCTGACATGGGGTTAACTTTTTCCTTCTTATAAAGTGCCATCATTGCTTGCTGTAATTTCATCTTGTCGTCTTTATGAAGTTCTTTAAGTCTTGTCATTTCTGGAGTTAATGCCTTCATTTTAGCCATACTTCTGAATGAGAAATTTGCTAATGGGAAAAAAGCCAATCTTATACAAATAGTAATTGCTATGATTGCTAAACCGTAATTACCAAGCAGTTTAAAGAAGTAGTCTATTCCAAAAAATAATGGTTTAGTGATGAAATATAAAAATCCCCAATCTATTGTTAGATCAAATTTATCTATTTTTAGTGAGTCAGCATATCCATCAATAACATCTACTCTTTTAGCAGCTACTATGATCTGCATTTTATCTTCTATTGAAGAATTGCTATTTAATTCAAGTGGCTCTGTGCCTACAAAGTTTACTCTAAATTTATTTTTATAATCAAATGTAGTTTTAAATTCTTTTCCTTTTGGAGGAATTAATGAAGTGATCCAGTACTTATCTCCAATACCAAGCCATCCTTTTTGTGCAGTTCTCGTGAATTTTTTTTCTTCAATGTCATCGTAATCTTCCTCAATAAGCTCATCATCAAGTGTTGCAACTAAACCCTCATGAAGTATATAAAAATTAGTTATCTCAGGAGCCTCATTTCTAATAATTTGGCCGTATGAATAAAAATCATATTTATTATTTGTAGAATTAATTACACGCTGTTTGACTGTAAATAAGAACTTATCATCAATAGATATTTCTTTTTCAAAGGTTATTCCTTGATCATTAGCCCACGTTAATTTTATTGGAGATTGTGAGGTAAGTTTACTGTTACCTGATACTGACCAAATAGAATTTGAATTAGGTATTTCGACATTTTTGTCAGTTGTTATAAATCCACTTTCTATAAGGTATCCTTCCTTAGTATTTCTTGGTGCTAATAAGTTTACTTTTTCATTACTATTTAAAACCACATTATATTCTTTAAAGGTTAAATCATCTATTGCAGCCCCCTTTAAAGATATTGAGCCGATTATACTTTGGTTCTCAAACTGAATTCTTTCACTTTCATCTAATGCCTGCTCTCTTGAAATTTCTGTAACATTTTCTTTTTGATCCAGACTTGGTGCATCAGAATTTTGCTCAGTTTTACTTTTTTCAGCTAAATTTTCTTGGGTTACTGGTGGAGGCGCGAAAAATAAAGTGTAAAGAATAATTACCGCTGCTGATAAAGATATAGCTGCTATTATGTTTCTTGTTTCCATTATTTTTTAATCTTTATTTCTCTTTTAACTGGATCAAATCCTTCACCACCACCTAAAAATTTAATAGGATGACATGACAGAATTCTTTTAATACTCATGAAAAATCCTTTAAAAAAACCAAATTCTTTTAAAGCATCAATACTGTATTCAGAACATGTTGGTAAATATCTACAAGAATGCCCAAATAAAGGACTAATTAAATATTTGTAGCCTTTAATAACTTTAATTAAAACTTTGGTAAATATATTCATTATTTAATTTTTTCTAAGTTCTGAAATAGAGTTTCTTTTATATTTTTGTATTCATTGTTTAGCATAGAAGACTTGGCGATAACAAGAAATGAATAGTTAAGGTTTATTGATATTTTCTTAACTGCATCATTCATTATATTTCTTAATCTTCTTTTAATTTTATTTCTTTTTACTGCATTTCCAATTTTTTTCTTTGTTACAAAGCTTATATTTAGTTTTGTATTATCCTTGTTTATTAGCTTTCCAAAAAAATTGTTACATATTTGTTAGATACTTTTCTTTGATTTAAAAGATTTTTAAATTCTTCATTTTTTGAAAGAGCAACAATTTTGCTTTTCATTTATCTAAACAGAAACTGTTAGTGACTTTCTTCCTCTAGCTCTTCGTCTGGCTAAAAGTTTTTTACCACCTTTTGTTTTCATTTTTGATCTAAAGCCGTGTTTTCTAGCTCTTTTTACATTTGAGGGCTGGTAAGTTCTTCTCATAATAAGTGATTAATTTTTTATTAAATTTCGCCCTTTATAGTAATTAAATATATAAATAGCAAATAGAACATTTATAAATAGCATTGTTATTAATGGAAAAATCAAACAAATTGAAATTATTTATCGGTTTAGTTTATTTGATACTTATTTGCTTATTTTTATATTTTTTCTTTTCTAAATTTAGCCTTCAAGAACTTACCTCATATGACTTTATCAAAAATAATCGATCATATTTTTTTGAGTTAAAAAATTCCAACTTAATCCTAATTTTTTTTATTTTTTTGCTTTTAACAATTTTATGGGTATTCCCATTTTTAGGTTTTGGTTCCCCAGTAGCTTTAATGGGTGGTTTTATTTTTGGAAAATGGATAGGCACTATTGCTGTTGTACTTGGCCTAAGTATTGGTGCAACTCTCCTATATGTTTTTGGAAATTTTTTTTTAAAAGAATTTATTAGAGAAAAGTTTTTAAAAAAATATCAAAACTTAGAAACTAAATTTAAAAAGTCTGAGTTTATTTATTTACTTATGTATCGTTTTATAGGTGGAATACCATGGCAAATCAGTTGTTTATTACCAACTCTTTTCAATGTTAGGGTAAGTAACTTCTTCCTAGCTACATTTATAGGTATTATTCCACAAATTTTTCTAGCAGTTTCTATTGGAAGTGGTTTCGAGAAAATAATTGATCAAAACTCTGATGTTCCTGGCATTACTGAAATTATTTTTTCACCAGAAATATATATTCCACTTGTTGCTTTTTTTAGTTTGATACTAATAACTATTTTTTTAAGGAAAATATTTTACAAAAACTAGTGGTGCTCCAACCCTGTACTGACCAGGGAGCTAATCATTACCAATGACTTGATTTTCCATTAATCGACCGGAGCATTTTTTGCTAAAAAGTTTACTTTGCTTATTATTGCCATATTATATTAATAGTCTATATATTAACTGTAAAACACAAAGCCATGAAAATTTATACAAAAATAGTTTTAGATAAAAATAATAAAGTTTTAAAAGAGGAATTCTTTGAATATTTTGGATCAATAGCGTTGGCAGGTATCCACTACGACTATAAAAGCACAAAAGGAAACAAGCTTATGGAAAAGCAAGCTAAAAGAGAAAAAAAGCTTGCTGAAAAAAAAGCTAAACGGTTAGCCAAAGAAAGCCCAAAACAAGAGGAAACTAAAATAAAACCTCTAGATCCAAATAAACCGATATCTTTAGACTTCCTGACAAATCCAAATAAAGAATGAGTTCAAAAGATAAAAATGAACGTTTAAGTCTAGCTTTAAGAAAAAATTTAAGAAAAAGAAAGATTTTTCAAAAAAAAACTAAGAAAAAAAATAAGTAATGTCAGTTTTATCAGATAAGTGGATTAGAAAAATGTCCAAAGAACAAGATATGATTTCACCATTTGAAGAGAAGCAGATAAGAGGCAAGAGTATCTCATACGGACTTTCGTCTTTTGGTTATGATGCAAGAGTATCAGACGAAT
>CABZSY010000037.1 GCA_902528505.1 uncultured Pelagibacteraceae bacterium | reverse complement strand
TATTTTTTCTGTTACAAATAAATACATTTACACTTGATCCTTCATTTAATGGTTTTACCACAACGGGAAATTTAAGCTTGTTATCAATTTCCTTAATTAATTGTAAATTTTTTTTATTAAATGAGTATGTTAAGAATTTTGGAGTATTTATTTTGTATTTTTTGAATAATTTTTTAGATATTTCTTTATCCATTGCTATTGCAGATGGAATTACACCTGAATGAGTATAAGGTATTTTAAACCTTTCAAGAATAGTTTGAATATAACCGTCTTCTCCAAACTGACCGTGTAAAGCGTTAAAAATCACCTCAGGCTTAAAACTTTTGATTATTCTTTCTAGATTATTATTTGGCTCAGAAATTTTTACTTTATATAAATTTTTTTTTAATTCTTTTGCAACTTGTAATCCCGTATCAAGACTAATTACTCTCTCTTTTGAAATTCCTCCTGATATTATTAATATTTTTTTTTTCAAATTACTCTACAATTTTAATTTCTGTTTCAAGTTTAATCCCGGTTTTTTTGAAAACACAATCAGCAACAAATTCAATTAAATCTTTCATATCTTCAAATTTAGCATTGCCTTTGTTTACAAAAAAATTACAGTGCTTCTCTGAAATTGAGGCATCTCCAAATGATTTTTCAATTGGTACAGACTCGCTAATAAGCTGCCAAACCTTTTTGTTAGTTTGGTTAATTGGATTTTTAAACGTGCTACCACTAGTTTTTATTCTTGTAGGTTGAGCTAATTCTTTTTTTTCAATTAATCTTTGAACTTCTTCCTTTATTAGAGATTTCTCTTTTTTATATCCCTTTAATGATGCACTTAAAAATATAAGTTCATCAGATAATCCACAGTCTCTATATTTAAAATCTATATCTTTGGCTGGAATGGTTAAAACTTTGCCTGATTTATTTATCGCTTGAATTGAAATTATTAAATCTTTAAATTCTCTGTCAAAGCATCCTGCATTCATTTTAATACCACCTCCAACTGTACCTGGTATACATGATAAAAATTCAAAGCCACCCAAACCATTATTAGTAGCAAATTCTGATAGCAATTTATCATTTACAGCGCTACCAGCGATAATAATTTCGTCAGATAATAAAGAAATATTACTAAAGTTATTAAATAATTTTATTACAATACCGTCATAATTATTGTCAGTAATTAACGTATTTGAACCACCTCCTAAAATAAAAATTTTTTCTTTATTATTAATCTTTTTTAAAAACCTGATTAATTCTTTTAAATTTTTCGCTTTATAATAAATTTTTGTTTTACCTCCTATATTAAACCAATTTTTTTTCTTCAAATCATAATTTAGTTTTAGATTTTCACTAAATTCTGACGATAATTCTTTTAAATAATCACTCATTATAAAAATTTTGGCATTTCTCTCATCCAGGATGAAATAGAACCAGCCCCCATACCAATCACTATTTTATTTCCATAAATGTTGTGCTTTATATATTTAGCTAATTGATATTTGTCATTCACCATTAATAGTTCAACTTTAGATTTTTTAATTATTTGTTTTGCGAAATCAAAATAACTAAAACCTAATTTTATTTTTTCACCTGCTGTATATATCGGGAAAAGTATGACTTTGTCTGCATTTTTAAATGAAGATTCGAATTCTGACTTTAAATCCTTCAATCTTGAAATTCTATGTGGTTGGAAGATACATACTTTTTCATAGTCTGTGTACACGTTTTTTACCCCATTAAGAACTTCTTTAATTTCAGTTGGGTGGTGAGCATAATCATCAAAAAAATCAACATTATTAAAGGTAAAAATCTTATTAAATCTTCTCTGAACCCCTTTGAAGTCTTTGAGTCCTTTTTTTTATATTTGAAATATTTAAACCAACTGTAAGTGCTAAGCCAGTTGCAGCTGCTGAATTTTTAATATTATGCAAACCTAATAATGGAATTTTTATTTTTTTAATTATTTTAATTTTCTTGTTGGGTAATCTGATTTTTAAATCATATTCTGAGTATTCTCTAAATTGTTTTATATTTTTAATGCTAAAATTAGATTTACTATCTAATCCATAAGTATAAAAATTTTTATTTTTTAATTTTTTTATTAAGCTTCTGTTATTTTTATTGTCCAAACATATAAATGATTTTCCAAAAGACGGTACTTTATTAACAAAATTTACAAAATAATTATTTAATTTATCCATAGAATTATAATAGTCCATGTGTTCTCTATCAATATTTGTTATAATTGCATAGGTTGGAGGAGTATGAACAAAACTACCATCTGACTCATCGGCTTCTAATATTGACCATTCACTTTTCCCAAGTTTTGCAGAATTATTTATAGAGTTTATTACACCTCCATTAATAATTGTTGGATCTAATTTTGTTTCTTGAAAAATAGAAGCTATTAAGGATGTAGTAGTTGTTTTACCATGTGAACCCACTACAATAATATTTTTTGTTAAAGAAACTATGTTTGCTAACATTTCTCCTCTTTTATAAATTGGCAATTGTTTTCTTATTGCTTCTTTCATTTCTGGATTATTTTTTTTTATAGCTGAAGACACAACTAATATTGTTGCCTTATTTATATTTTGTTTTTTATGTCCAATTAAAACATTTATATTTTCTTTTTTCAGCATTTCTATATTTTTGTTAATAGAGATATCGCTACCTTGGACTCTAAAACCTTTACCTTTCATTATTAACGCTAGGCCACTCATGCCAATGCCACCAATACCTATGAAATGAATTATTTCTGTTTTAGCTAATTTAATTTTCATTTAAAATTGATAATAAATTTTGATTAATATTAATCCATGTATTTTGATAATTTAAATTTTCCAAATTCTTTTTTTTTAGTAAATAATCTTCTTTATTTTTGATTACCTTAAATAAAAGATCCTCAAATATTTTTTTCTCAAAATCATTTTGGTTTATAATCCAACAACAATCTTTAATCTCATAAAATTTTGCATTTTGATATTGATGATTATCCATAGATGATGGGAGTGGGATAGTGATGAAAGGTAATTTTAATACTGATAATTCAGCTAAGCTTGAAGCACCCGCTCTTGAAATACAGAGATCCGATTTAATTAAAAGTTTATTGAGATCTTTTTCGAATACAAATACTTGGTGTTCAATTCCATTTTCTTTATAAAAATTTGTCAGGATATTTTTATTATTTTCACTAGTTTGATGTATGATTTTAATTTTTATATTTTTCGAAACTTTAGCCAAGGTTTCATGGAATAAATTATCAAATACTTTTGCTCCCTGACTGCCTCCAATAATAATAATTGTAAATAATTTGGTTTCCTGAAAATTTGTAAGCTCCTCATAGTATTTTTTCCTAACTAAAGGTTTTATAATTCTTAATTTATTCTCAAATTTTTTAGGAAAACTAATAATATTTTTTGAGTAAGCAATGATTATTTCTGAAAATTTTAAAAAAAATTTATTTGCTCTTCCTAAAACCATATTAGGTTCTATTAAATAAATTTTTATACCTAGCATTTTTGCAGCAAAACATAATGGCAATGACATATAGCCACCAGTTGAAATTAGAATTGAAATTTTTTTTTTTTTTAAAATACCTAATGATTTTACTATTAAAAAAAGTAACTTAAAAATTGTAAGAGGTAAAAAAATAGAGATATTAATTTTAGGAGTATCAATAATTATTGGCTTATATTTTTCTATATCAAAATATTTTAATCCCCTCCGATCACTCGAAATATATATATCGTGCTCAGTTTTTAAGTGATCACAAACTGTTATTGCAGGTAATACATGTCCACCAGATCCTCCTGTGGTAATCAAAATTTTTTTTCTCATTTATTTATTTTTCTTTTAGTTAAATTTAGTATTATGCCAGCTAAAATTGATGTACTAATAATTGATGAGCCTCCGTAACTTAAGAAAGGCAATGTCATTCCAGTTGTTGGAAATAATCTAATATTTACACCAATATGAATTGTTGCTTGCATTAAAATCAAACTTATTGATCCAATTAATATCAGTTTAATTCTATCTTCTGTTTCAAAACTTATTTTTTTAAAAACCATATAAATAAAAATTAAAAACAATAATAATATTAATATTATGGCTACAACTCCAAATTCTTCAGAGATTACTGAAATTATATAATCTGTATGAGCTTCTGGAACCCTATTTTTAAGTGTACCTTCACCAATTCCTTTGCCAAAAAAACCTCCACTAGTAATAGAGTCTATTGCTTTGTCAGATTGGAAATTGTGAGTTCCAGTTTCCCTATCAAAGAAAGAGAGGATACGTCCCTGTATGTAGTTAAACTTAGGCACGTATATAATTAAATATGTTAAAAAAATTATTGCTGAGCAGAAAAATGCTAAAAGAATAAATATATTAATTCCAGATGTAAAAATTAAAACAGACCAAGAGAAAACTATCAAAAAAGTTTGCCCTATATCTGGCTGAACTATTAGTAAAAGAGATATAATTGAGATAGTTAAGGTGGTTAGTATGTATTTAGTCATTAAATTAGTTTTTTCAGTACAAAGAATGGTAGCTAAAAATACTATTAAAAAGGGCTTTAGAACTTCTATAGGTTGAAACCTTGGTAAAAAAAATAGATCTATCCATCTCTTAGAGCCCTTGACCTCAACACCTAAAATTGGAACTAATACTAATGCAATTAAGGAAATAAAAAAAAGTACTATTGAATATTTGATTAATTGTTCTTCATTAAAAGAAGAAAATACAAAAAGTATAAAAATACCTAGAACAACATATACTAAGTGTTTAAAAAAAAAGAAGTAACTATTTGTATCTAATTT
>CABZSY010000036.1 GCA_902528505.1 uncultured Pelagibacteraceae bacterium | reverse complement strand
TTGGATTTTATTAGTATCAACAAGACTATTATTTATTTTTATTTTATAGATTCCAAAAACACAATTTAACAAATTGTATGTAGAGATCTCTTGAGTTTTTTTATAGGTAATAGTATTAGTTTTTAAATTTTTCAACGAAAAATCAGATTTAGAGAAACTAAATTTAGTAATTTCATCTTTGTTTTCTCTAATAGTCTCACCATCAAATAACACAAGAATTGGTACACCATTATTATCTTTAAAAGTTCCTTTTCTTGCATATGTAATTTGAAAATCATCTTCTCCTATTTCCTTTTTTATATAGAGATTAAAAAGGTTTTTTTCGTCTTTGCTTTCACTGTATATAGTTACACCTTTTATTGTATCGTTAAACTTTTGAGGTTTTATAAAATTTCCAAAAAAATTTACATTTGAAGTTCTCAAGAAAGATCTTGCTTGATTTTGAGATTCTGGCACTACAATAGAAGCTAGTAACAATTGTATAAAAAGTAAAATCAAAGAAAATTTTAATATAAAATTAACAACTTCTAATTTATTAACACCAAAGTTCCAAAATAGAAGAAGCTCATTATCATTTTCATATTTTATCGTTACATAAAACAAGCTGAAAAAAAACACAAAGGGTATAAGTTTTGTAAGTATTTTTGGAAAATTTAGTAAAGAATAATTGACATAGACTAAGTAATCTCTTCCATCTTCAATCATTATATCCAAAAAATTGACTGCCTGAAAAACCCAGATAACTATGCTTGTACTTATTAACGCAATCAGGAAAAACCTTAAGTAATCTAACAGTAATTTTCGAAATATAATTTTTTTCATTGAAATATTTATATTTTATTCATATATACCACCCATCTCAACTTTATAGAATTAAATTTATGCTTCATGTGAATTTTAAACCCAATGTCTTAAAGAAAAAATCTAGGAATATAGTATTATTTGTAGATGAAAAATTTGACATAAAAAAACAAAAAAAGGAATTATTATCGAGCGAGTTTGATTTTTTATCAGACTTGCTCAAATCAAGTAATCTGAAAAAAAAAATTCTTACCTTTCAAATTAATTCAAAAAAAAACTTCTTTTTAGTTTCTATTCATAAGTCATTTAGATCTTCGCATTATGAAAAATTAGGAGGAGAATTTTATAACTTAATTAAAGACACCAATAATGACATTCAATTTACAGTGAATACCAATGGGTCAATAATTAAAGATAATTTAATTCAATATTTTTTGCATGGATTGAAATTAAAATCGTATGAATTTGACAAATATAAAACTAAAAAAGAAAAAAAGAATATTACTATTTTTGTAACAGGTAAAAATATTCCCTCACAACAAATACAAAAAAAATTTAAAGCTATAGAAGACGGTACTTTTTTTGCTAGAGATCTAGTATCAGAACCTGGAAATATTTTACATCCTGATGAATATGCTAAAAGGCTAAATTCATTAAAAAAAATTGGATTACAAATAAAAGTATTTGATGAAAAAAAACTTAAAAAATTAGGCATGAATACTTTACTTGGTGTGGGTCAAGGAAGTGTAAGAGGCTCTTATCTGGTCACAATGGAATGGAGAGGATTAAAAAATAATTCTAAACCATTAGCTTTTGTAGGAAAAGGAGTTTGTTTTGATACAGGAGGTATTTCTTTGAAGCCCGCAAAATTTATGGAAGACATGACATACGACATGGCTGGTTCAGCGGTAGTAGTTGGCCTTATGAAAACTTTAGCTCTTAGAAAAGCAAAAATAAATGCTGTAGGTGTTGTTGGTCTGGTTGAGAATATGCCAGGTGGAAATGCACAAAGACCAGGTGATATTGTAAAGTCGTATAGTGGCAAAACAGTTGAAATTTTAAATACTGACGCGGAAGGTAGATTAGTATTAGCAGATGCTTTAACTTATACTGAGGAAAAATTTAAACCAAAATTTATTGTTGATTTAGCAACTCTAACTGGAGCCATAATCGTTTCGTTAGGTTCAGAATATGCTGGTTTATTTTCAAATGATGATAAATTATCAAATCAATTAATTGATGCTGGTAAAAAAAACAGAGGAAAAAGTCTGGAGAATGCCTCTAAATAAAAATTTTGATAAATTAATAGACTCTAAAAATGCGGATATGCAAAATATTAATTACGTAGGTGGAGCTGGTTCAACAACTGCAGCTCAATTTTTACAAAGATTTATTCTGAATAAAACTCCTTGGGCACATTTAGATATAGCTGGGATGGCTTTTTCAAAATATGGTGGAGCACTTAACTCAGGTGGCGCAACAGGATATGGAGTTAGATTATTAAACAAACTAGTCGAGGACTATTATGAGTAATATAGAGCAGACTTTATCAATTTTAAAACCAGATGCAGTTGAGAGAAATCTTGAAAACGAAATTAAAGAAATGTTTAAAAATAAGGGTTTTACAATATTAAAAGAAAAAAAGATACAAATTGAAAAATCTGAAGCTGAAAAATTTTATAAAGTTCATGAAACAAAACCTTTTTATAATGATTTATGTGCATATCTTTCATCAGGACCTATTGTTGTAATAGTTCTTGAAAAAGATAACGCAGTGCTTGGAAATAGAGAGTTAATGGGTGCTACCAACCCTAAAGATGCTGAAGATGGTACGATTAGAAAAAAATATGGATTATCAATAGATAAAAATTCAGTTCATGGCTCTGACAGTCTTGAGAACGCAAAAATTGAAATAGATTTCTTTTTTAAAGATTAAATACTTCCTTAATTGCTTTTGGGTATAGTTTGTGTTCCTGAACTAGAATTTTTTTTGCTAATGATTTGGCGGTTTCACTTTTGGTAATTTTAACCTTCTTTTGAAGAATAATTTTTCCGGAGTCTAATTTAGAATTGACAAAATGGACTGTACAGCCAGAGTACTTTTCATTATTTGATATTGCTCGATGGTGAGTGTTCAAACCTTTATATTTAGGTAGTAGAGAAGGGTGGATATTTAAAATTTTACCTTTAAAACTTTTTAAAAAATCCTTAGATAGAACTCTCATAAATCCTGCAAGACAAATTATTTTAATTTTTTTTTTTTTAATTTCAGAAATTATTTTTTTTTCAGCAATTAACCTATTTTTATAATTAAAAACTTTACTTGATATTTTAAAGATTTTTCCAAATTTTAATCCTTTTGCTTTTGAATTATCTGAAATAATTAATTCTATTGAAATCGGAGAATTTTTTCTTTTAGAAAATTGAATTAGTGATTTTAAATTACTCCCAGCTCCAGAAATGAATACTGCACACTTAATACTTTTAGGACCAGTTAATTGAACCATTTAATTTAACTTTATTATTACCTTTGGAAATTTTACCTATTACATAGGGTTTATAGTTTTTTGAAAAATATCTGGTAACTTTTTTAAAATCTTCGGGATTAATTATCAGGCAAAATCCAACTCCACAATTAAATGTTTTCAGCATCTCTTTTTCTGATATACCGTTTTTTTTTAGCCATTTAAAAATACTTAAAGTTTTTATTTTATTTAAGTCAATATCTGCAACAAATTTATCAGGAATAATTCTTTTGATATTATCTGCCAACCCACCACCTGTTATATTTGCACAACCTTTTATTAGATTTTTCTGAATTAATTTTAATACCTCATCAACATATATTTTTGTGGGCTTTAGAAGTTCAGATTTTAAAAAATTATTTTTTTTAATATTAATTTTTTTTTGCTGAATAAGATATCTTATCAATGAGAATCCATTAGAATGTAATCCACTAGATGGTATAGCTAAAATAAGATTATTTTCTTTAATTTTATTTTTTATTAAAATTTTATCTTTATCCACTATACCCACCGCAAAACCTGCAATATCAAATTTACCTTTTTCGTATGTGCCAGGCATTTCAGCAGTTTCACCACCAACTAATTCGCAACTAGACAATTTGCAACCCTTAATAATTCCTTTAATTATTGATTTTAGTTTTTTTAATTCAATTTTATTTATTGATATATAATCCAAAAACAATATAGGTTTGGCACCTTGGACGATTAAATCATTAACACTCATTGCAACTAAGTCTATACCAATTGTGTCGTACTTATTTAGTGTGTTTGCTATCTCGATTTTAGTACCAACACCATCGGTACAGGCGACAATTTTAGGCTGGTTTATGCCCAGAGGAATATCAGTTACAGACCCAAATCCACCAATATTGGAAAACTTTTTTTTGCCTTTTTTTTTTGATGAAACATTAGAAATGAAATTAATAAAATTATCTGCAACATCAATGTTAACACCACTTTTTTTATAGGTAAATTTTTTTTTATTCATTAAAGTAGTATATGAAATATATTTTTCAAAAATTAAAATTAAGAAAGTTATATATATTTTTTTTATTTCTTGCTGTAATAAATATTTTTTTTTCCACAGGAATTAGTCAAGCTAAGACTTTCTATATAAATGATGTTGAATTATCTACTCCTTTTAAGATAAATTTTAACAAAAATAAAATAATAGACGAAGGATTTGTTCGAGCTTTTAATCAGCTGATTTTATCTATTGTTCAGTCCAAGGATCAACAAAAGCTAAAACAAATATCATTAAACCAAATTAAAGGTATGATTGAGACATTTTCTATTAAAGAGGAAAAATTTGTTGATGAAATTTATTATATCAAACTTAACGTATCATTTAATAAAAAATTATTTTTTGATTTACTTGAAAAAAAAAATGTTTTTCCATCCTCACCAGTAAAAAAAAATATTATTTTCATCCCAATAATTATTAATCAGAATGAAAATCAAATAAAAATGTTTTCAGATAATATTTTATATAATTTATGGAATACTAATATTAACCAATATGATCTTTTAAATTATATTTTACCAGCTGAGGATCTTGAAGATTTAAAATTACTTGAAAAAAATATCAATAATTTAGAAAATTTTGAATTTAGTGAAATAGTGAAAAAATATAACCTAGAAAACTATATTGTATCAATTTTTTTTATAGGTACAGAGCAGACCAGGTTACTAAGTAAAATGAGTTTTAATAACCAAAAAACTTTAAGAAACACTTTAATAAA
>CABZSY010000035.1 GCA_902528505.1 uncultured Pelagibacteraceae bacterium | reverse complement strand
TAATTCAACTAAGACATATTTCGTATTTTAAAAATAAAATTTTTTATATAGGAATCATATTTGTATTTATCTTGTCAGCTTCAATCATGAGCAATGAAAATTTAAAAAATAGACTTATTAAGTCGACTATAAATTCTATAATAAGTAAATCTAATAATAATGAGTTTAAAATAACTTTATTTTCTCATAATCATGAAAGTCACATTAAAACTGCAATTAAAATTTTTAAAGATAACAAAACGACAGGTGTAGGGGTCAAGCAGTTTAGAAATTTCTGCAATGTTAAAAAATATTATATAGATAAGCACAGTTGTGCTACTCATCCACACAACGTATATGCACAGGTTTTGTCTGAACTTGGTATTATTGGTTTTTCATTTTTAATAACGTATTTATTTTACATTATTTTAAATATTTTTAGAGCTATACTTAATAAAAATAAAACTACAAAAACCTTTTTAAATATTTTTGTTTTATCTACAATCTTAATTAATTTATTTCCTTTTGCACCCTCTGGTAACTTTTTTAATAATTGGCTGAGTATAATCTATTTTTTCCCTCTAGGTTTTTATTTTTACTCAAGGAAAATACAATAATTATTTTCTGATTTTTTTAATTAATAATAAGTATACCAAGGAGTAAAAAATCATAAAAATAAAAATATTAATTATTAATAATACCTTTTCCTGATAGAAATTAATTGACAACAAATTAAATAAAACGATCCAAAAAATAATTGAAATAGCCGATAAAATTTTTGAATACGTAATATTATAATTAAAATTATTTTGATAAAATTTTTGTACTAAGTGATGTAAATGTTTTTGGTCTGGCTGATAAGGACCTTTTCCTGAGCACAATTTTCTAAAAATAGAAAAGAACACCTCAAATGCAGGATAAATAAGAAAATTTGCGTAGAGATATGGGTAGGAATATTCATTTATGTTGCATGTTTTGATTATATATAAGCCAATAGAAGCACCCAAAAGGTATGAACCAGTGTCCCCAAAAAATACTTTTTCCTTAAAATTTAATATAAGCAAAATCAATAAAACTGGAATTAAACCCAACCCATTTTGAATAGAATATTCTGCATCTAAAACAAAAATTAAAAAGTAGTTTAAGAACAATAGGACAACTAATCCATATAATAATACTAATCCGTGAACACCATCAATAAAATTTGATCCATTTATTAATATTATTAAGCAAAGACTTGTAAATAAAATTGAAATTACAGGATAGTTTGAAAAGAAATTATTAATGATATTAAACTTTAAATCTAAAATTTCGTTATTGGATACATTAATAAATAATACACATAAAAAAGATATTGCTAAAAGTCTATAATTTGGGTTGATATTTTTTATATCTGAAAAAATGCCAATCAGGAAAATAGAGCTTAGAAAAAGATAATAATAAATGTTAGTTATTTTATAGTTAAAAATATTTATAAACACTAAAAATAAAAAAATATTAATCCTCCAGTATTAAAAATAATACCTTTAAATTTTTCTTTATGATTTAAATTAGATTTATAAATTAACAACTTAAAATGTGATGCTAAAAAATTTATTAAAAGTACTAATAATATAGAAAAAACGAAAAGCAAAATTGCATATTTCATTATTAAAATTATAATTTATTAAATATCTTTAGATCCGACAAAGACATCATTTGGACCAAAGATTTGAATTCAACAGTTGGTTTCCACTTTAAATGCTTTTCTGTTAAGGAGGTATCACCCAGTAACTTATTAACCTCATTTGGTCTGTAAAATTTTTTATTAATTTTAATTATTACTTTGTTATTTTTTTTTAATTTTAATTTCTCATTTTCATTTTTACCTACCCAATAAGTATTGAAGCCAAAATGTTTGACTGCTTCGTTTATAAATTGCCTAACTGTATACGTTTTTCCAGTCGCAATTATATAATCCCTTGCTTTTTTTTGCTGAAGCATTAACCACATTGCATTTACATAGTCACCTGCAAAACCCCAGTCTCTTTTTGCGTCTATATTTCCAACTTCAAGACAATCTAATAATCCAGCCTTAATTTTTGAAAGTCCAGTTGTAATTTTTCTAGTTATAAAATCCTCACCTCTTAGTGGAGACTCGTGATTGAAACAAATCCCACTTACAGCAAACATATCATACGCTTTTCTATAATTAATAGTTGTATAATGTGCAAATAACTTAGCTATAGCATAGGGGCTAACAGGATTAAATGGTGTAGTCATTTTTTGAGGGCTTTCCAAAACAGCCCCGAACATTTCGGATGAAGATGCTTGATAAAATTTTGGTTTATACTTTAAGTTTCTTATAACTTCCAAGATTCTTAAAACACCAATACCTGTAACATCAGATGTTGATATAGGATTTACAAAAGATGATCCAACAAATGATTGCGCTGCCAGATTATAAACTTCTGAAATTTTATATTTATTAAAAATTCTAATTATTTGACTTATTTCACTTAACTCAAAATCTTCTATTATTATCCTATTTTCTATTCCTAAATTTCTCAAGCGCCATTTATCGTCTCTTGCGGATCTTCTGTCTGCTCCTATTACTGTATATCCTTTATCAAGTAATAATTTTCCTAAGTAAGCACCGTCTTGACCACTAATTCCAGTAATTAATGCAATTTTATTCATAATTAAAGATTGAGATATATTAATATCAAATGTTAATCAATTTTATATCACAAAACTTAAAATTAAATTAATCAATTATAATGAACTTATTATAAATGTTAATTGTCTTGCTCTCTTGAGCTGGAAACTTGATAGAATTATTAGATATTTTTGACTCCATAATTCTTTTTTCAGGTGGGAATGGAAAATTTGTAAATTTATGAATGTCATTCCTTTGGTATTCATCTTTAATCCTATCAAAATTTTTAATATTGAAAAATATTATTAGAATAGTAATGAATATAAAATATCTTTTTTTACTTGAAACATAATCAGAATTTATTTTTAAAAATAACAAATATAAAGAAATTAAAAAAATTAATATTATTGTTGATCCAAATCTTAGTTGCGGTAAATAATAAAACCACAAAAATAATGATAAAACTGATGCAAGAAAAAGAAAAAAGTATTTTTGTTCAAATCCAATTCTTTCTCTGAATAAAAAATAAGTAATTAGAAAAAAAGGAATTAAGGAGAATTCAAATATTTTATAAAAAAAATGTTTATCAATCCATACTACTACCCAATTTCTGAGATTTAGATATATAGAAGAGTCTTTAATTATATCTTGAATGTAAAACCCTTTTGCCCAAAGCTCAACATGTAAAGAATGATCCAGAACTCTTTGATAGTCAATTGACCAACTTACTAGATTTTGGCTCAAACAAGATGCTTCAAAAAAATATATAAAGCAACCACTTCTTAAAAAACTTTCAGTTACTAAAGAAATTAAAAATAAAATAAATAAAAGATTATATAAATTATAAAAAACAATTTTTTTGTCTTTAATGAGATCTGAAATATAAAAATAGATCAATAATGGAGTAAAAAATAATGCGGTTATTTTTATAGATACTGCATATAAAAAAAGTAAAATATAAATGTTTTTAAATAAATTATTATTTTTATTATTAAAATGATTTATCAAATATAAGATGAATATTTGTAAGAGAATTATATTTGATAAGTAATCGTAACCAAATTCTGAAATTCTTGAAAATTTAATAATTAATACAGCAAGAATTATGATATAAATTTGTGATAATTTTTTAGAGTTAGTATAAATATTTTGAATTAAAAGTGTAATTAGATTTAAATAGACCAAATATGCAGGCATCATCACAAATTTAAAATCAAATATAGGAATATTAAAAAATTTTTGAATATAAGAAAAAAATGAACTAGATAAAATATGAATATCATCAACATTTCCTATTCCTATAATTGGTTTATGAACTGAAATTTGTTCTATAAAATTAAAATGATATGGCCAGTCCTCGTGTAATTTAGAAATTAGTAATCCTGAAAAAAAAAGAGCATTTAATAAAATTGATCTTATAAATATTTTTCTATCATTTTTTGTAAAAAATAAGCAAAAACCTAAAATTAATATTACAAGATTTAATAATTTAAAATTTAAATTTAAATAGTAAAATAATTGACCAATTATACTTAAAAATATAAGTCCAATAAAAAAATTTATAAAATTATTCAACCAAATGTTGCCTAAGGACTCTCTTTTAAGAAAGCTACCGTATCCAATTATGGAGCAATAACTAATTTGGCTTGCTATAAAAAAGATAATAGTATTTAACAGCATATATAACTACTTTTAAGTTTTTGAGAATTTTTTGCGATAAAAATTAAATCAATTTTAATATTTTTTTTGATATAAAATCTCCAGGTTTGTAATTATTTGGTGATTTTTTATTAATTAAATAATTGTAATATTTTGGCGCCAAACCAATGTTGGGCCTTCTTCTAACAATATTTTTTAAATTAAACTTTTCTCCCTTTTTTATAATTTTACTTGCGTAAATAGACCTTCTAAATATTTTAGACTTATTTTCTGATTTATTTCTTAGAAATTTATTTTTGCCTAAAAGTTTATAACTTAAATTTATTTCGTCTCTATAGATTTTTAATTCTTTTCCTTTAAGTGAAAAATTAATATCATGACCTTTTTTTTGATTTTCAAGAGCTATATGTTTTTCAAAAACTTCTGCTCCAGCTATTACGGCAGCTGCTGCAATTCTATTATCTTTGGAGTGATCTGATAATCCAACCTTACAATTAAATTTTTTTTTGAGAATATTGATATTAAATAAATTGAAATCTGTTGGCTTAGAGGGATAGTTACTTACACAATAAAGAAGTGTAATATTTTCAAGTTTATTATACTTCAAAGCTATGTTAAATGATGTTTCAATTTCTTTTAAATTTGCAATACCGGTGGAAATTATCATTGGTTTTTTTAAAGAGGCAACTTTTTTAATTAAAGGTAAATCTGTTAATTCAAATGATGCTATTTTATAAATTGGACAATTTAATTTTTCCAAAAAATCCACTGCCGTCTCATCAAATGGAGTACTAAATATTTTAATCTTATTTATTTTTGCAAAACTAAATAGTTCCTTATGCCATTTTAAAGGAGTGTGAGCTTCATTATAAAGATCCCAAAGTTTATAACCTTTCCAAGTTCCTTGTTTTACAATAAATTTTTTATTATTAGAATTAATTGTCATTGTATCAGGTGTATAAGTCTGAAGTTTTACAGCGTCAGCACCGTTTATTTTAGCTGATTTGATTAATTTTTTTGCAAGATTTAAACTCCCACAATGGTTTGCTGAAATTTCTGCAACCAAAAAAGGTTTTTTTTTCATTAAGATTTATTTAATTTTGCAAGCTGATTAACTAATACAGATATTTTTTTATCATCTGTCAAAACATTTGACATAATTTTTGCTGCATTAGTAGGATCGTGTTTAAAAGATAACTTCAATAGATTCA
>CABZSY010000034.1 GCA_902528505.1 uncultured Pelagibacteraceae bacterium | reverse complement strand
ACTTTACCATTAATATTTTTTTTAATCTCATCTTGTATTTCGGTGTTTGTGAAATCTCCTTGAATTTGTATACTATTGCCAATTGGTTCCATTTTTTTTAAATCTATAGATATTAGTTTTCCATTTTTAGCAGCTTTCACTGCATATTGTGACCAACTACCTGGGGCGGCACCGATATCAATTACTGATAAACCTCCTTTAAAGATTTTAAATTTTTCATCAATTTCCATTAGCTTATATGCTGATCTCGCTCTATACCCGTCTACTTTAGATTGTCTTACAAAAATATCTCTTCGCTGTTTATTTATCCAGTTTTTAGAGATTTTGTTTTTTTTCAATTAATTATTAAATCTTAAACTTTTATTTAAAATTTTACCTGTTAGAGTTTGAATATCTATTTTAACATCTTTGTCTAATCTCATATCCTTATTATCCTTCCAGATACCAGCAGCTAAATGCATTATACCTATTTTATAATTTGGCAAATAAGGTTCAACAAATGTATTGTTAACCTCATCATACTTGGGCAAAAGGTTGCTTGTAATCCAATTACAATTAAGAGGTAAAAATTCTGTATCTATATTTTCAATGTATACTGACATATTAATTGCCAATTGCTCTGATCCCCATATATTTCCATTTTTTAAAGTTTGATGTAAATTTTTTTGCCATGAAGCCCAAGTACTTGAATTTTTTTCTAAAGAAAAAACACCTACATTTATATGAGGAGCGAAGGCTAACTTTCTTGCTTTTTCATAACCAATATTTGATTTAACTGCATGTTTAAAATTTTGTGATTTTATAATCGCAAGCTTTTTAAAAATCCAATTAACTTTAGAAGTAATTTTGTAACCAGGTCCAATTGTTTGAGTAATACCTAGTTTACCTTTGTCACATGCACTGAAATAGAGTTCTATAGTTTTCCAATCATTTACCCATGCATCACAATCAATCCATAAATATTTTTCATAATTGGGAAAATATTTAGGTAAAAAAGCCCTAGAGACATTACTCTTTAACCATTCACGACCTTTGATTTTACTATCTGGAACTTTTATATCCCATTCTGCAGATTTAATTTCGTCTACTTTAGAGGATAATTCATCTTTTTGCTGCTCTGAAAGTCCAGCATCTAGAATGCATATTGCAATATCTCTACTTTTTTCAAACCTTTTAACAGAATTTATTAATTCACTAAGTAGAGTATAATAGGTAGCATCAGCCAGTGAAACAATTACATTTTTTTTCATTACAATACATCTTCAAGATCATCATCCTCATGTTTGAAATTTTGGTCCTCATTTTGTTTTTTTAACTTTTGATAATGGAAAAAACTCATAGGAAGTATTAATAAATAAACAATCGCGCTTATAGCAATTACATTAAACGGATAGATTAAAAGAAGACCAAAAAATAAAACTATCCCAAATAAAAGGAAAATTGTTGCTTTTCTTTGAATAACGATTTTCTTAAAAGAATAACTGGGGAACTTACTTATTAATAGAAATGAGGTTGCAATAAAAAAAATTGGCACAACTATTTCATAATTAATTCGGATGAATTCAAAATTGGTCATACTGAATATCAATGGCGTCAAAACCAATATTCCACCAGCTGGAGAAGGCACTCCTTCAAAAAAATTATCTCTCCATGATGGTTCTTGATCAGAATTAACGTTAAACCGCGCTAATCTTAGAGCAACACAAATCACATATATAAGACAAACTAACCATCCAAATCTTCCTAAGGTATTTAGTTTCCAAAAATACATTATAAAAGCTGGCGCAACGCCAAAGCTAATCATATCAGTTAATGAGTCTAATTCTTTTCCAACTTTTGAGGTACCTTTAATTAATCTTGCAATTCGTCCATCTAATCCATCTATTACTGCTGCTAAGATTATGGCAACAATTGCAAACTCAAATCTTCCATCTAAGGCAAATCTAATTGAAGTTAACCCAATACAAACTCCAATCAGTGTAAGCATATTGGGTAAAATTACTCTTGCTGTTTTTTTATCAGTTACAACTTTAAAATTATTCTTTGGTTTTAACATATCTATTTTTTGGCCAGTAAGGTCTCACCAGAGATTGCTGTTTGACCAACTTTTACAAGTGGCTCATAATTTTCATAATAAACATCTGCACGACTTCCAAACCTTATCATTCCAATTCTATCACCTTGATTTATTTCTTGATTCTTGTCTGTTTCACAAACAATTCTTCTTGCTACTAAACCTGCAATTTGTACCACTATAATATCATTTCCGTGCTTGTCTTTTATTTTATAATAGTTTCTTTCATTTTGTTCACTAGCTTTATCTAATGATGCATTAAAAAATTTTCCTGGTTTGTATAAGATATCTTCAACAGTTCCTGAACATGGAGTTCTATTTACGTGACAATCAAATACATTCATAAAAATACTAATTTTTTTAAATTTTTTATTTTCAAGGCCTACTTCTTTGGGTCCTTCTACTTCTTCAACTTTTATAATTTCCCCATCAGCAGGACTTACCAAATAATTATCGTCGCCTATAATAGTTCTATCAGGGTCTCTAAAAAAATAATAAACCCATATCGTTAACAACAAACCAATTAGGCCTAAAAAGTTGTTAATTATTAAAAAAATAATAGTTATGAAGGCAGCAATAACTAAAAACTTGTAACCTTCTGTGTGAATTTTTGGAAATATCTTGATAAACATATTCTTCTATTTGCTAATTTTTGATTAATATGTATATAAACCAAGCAAATTCAATTAATAAGATAATTTTTATTTTAATGAGTAAAATCAAGGTAAAAAACCCAGTTGTAGAGTTAGACGGAGATGAAATGACTCGAATTATATGGGAGTTCATTAAGAGTAAACTAATCCTTCCATATCTTGACTTGGGTATAGAATATTACGATCTTGGTATGAAAAGCCGTGATAATACGGATGATCAAATCACAATAGACTCGGCAAATGCTATCAAAAAAAACGGTGTTGGCATTAAATGTGCCACTATTACGCCTGATGAAGCAAGAGTAGAAGAATTTGACCTAAAGAAAATGTGGAGATCACCAAACGGTACTATCAGGAATATTATTGGAGGGACTGTATTTAGAGAGCCAATCATTTGTAAAAATATTCCAAAGCTAGTTCCTTCTTGGACAGACCCAGTAATTATTGGAAGACATGCTTTTGGAGATCAATATAGAGCAACAGATTTTAAAGTTCCTGGTAAAGGAAAAATGGAAGTTAAGTGGACATCAGAAGATGGTAAAGATGAGATAAAATATGAGGTATTTAATTTTACTGGTCCAGGGGTAGCACTCTCAATGTATAATTTAGATAAATCAATTCAAGATTTTGCGAGATCTTGTTTTAGTTATGGATTAATTAAAAAATGGCCAGTTTATATGTCTACAAAAAATACAATCCTTAAACAATATGATGGTAGATTTAAAGATATCTTCCAAGAAGTGTTTGAGAATGAATATAAAGAAGAGTTTGATAAAAATAATTTAACTTATGAACATAGATTGATTGATGACATGGTTGCATGTGCAATGAAATGGAGTGGTAAATATATTTGGGCATGTAAAAATTACGACGGTGATGTTCAGTCCGATACTATGGCTCAAGGATATGGTTCACTAGGATTAATGACTAGTACACTTCTAACACCAGATGGAAAAATTATGGAAGCAGAGGCTGCTCATGGAACAGTAACAAGACATTATAGAATGCATCAACAAGGTAAAGAGACTTCAACAAATCCTATTGCGTCTATTTTTGCTTGGACAAGAGGGTTGGCTCACAGAGGAAAACTTGATAGTAACGATGAATTAATTAAATTTGCACAAACAATTGAAAAAGTTTGTATTGAGTGCGTTGAAAATGGAGCAATGACAAAAGATTTAGCAATACTAATTGGCCCATCAAGTAAATACTTAACTACTAATCAATTTTTAGACGAAATCGATGGCAATCTTAAAGCGAAATTAAATTAAAGCCTTAAGTTTTTCAAAAGCATCTTGAATTTTTGACTGATCCTGGCCACCAGCTTGAGCAAAATCTTTTCTTCCTCCACCACCTTTACCACCAATTACCTCAGATCCAATTTTAACAAATTCAACAGCATTATATTTGCTTGTTAAACTTTCTGTTATGCCAACAGCTATTCCAACTTTCTCCTCTTTGCTTGCAAAAACTACTACAATACCTTCAGATAAATCTTTTTTACCTTGATCTACCAATTTTCTTAATTCTTTAGGCGGAAGATCATCAACTTTTTGAAGTCTTAACTTTATTCCATTAATATCTTGGTCTTTAATAATATTTTTAGACTTATCATTTAAAATTGAATTTACAGAAAGTGTTTCTAATTGTTTTGTTAAGTTCTTAATGAGGTCCTTTTGATCTGATTGATCTATGCTAGGTTTCCCTCCAAGCTTAGTGATTTGGTCGCTTAAATCTTTAATGATCTCATCATCTTTTTCAGAGGATAATACTGAGAGTTTTTCTTTATTTTTCAAATAATCTTCTAGTTGCTTGTCTCTTAAAGCCTCTACTCGTCTGACTCCTGCTGCTATCGAAGATTGGCTGACTATTTTAAATTTTCCAATATCTCCTGTATTTTTTACATGAGTTCCACCACATAATTCTGTGGAAAAATACTTTCCATTTTCATCTCCCATAGAAAGTACCCGCACTTCATCTCCATATTTTTCACCAAATAAAGCTAAAGCTCCGTTTTCCACGGCTTCATCAGGTGTCATTAACCTAGTTTTTACATCTGACTTTTTTGAAACCATATTATTTACAAATTTCTCTATCTTATCAATTTCATCATTTTGGATTGGCTTCATGTGGCTAAAATCAAATCTCAATCTGCCAGGCTCAACAAGAGAACCTTTTTGTGTTACATGATCCCCTAATACTCTTCTCAAAGATTCATGTAAAAGATGAGTTGCAGAGTGATAAGCTCTAGTATCATCTCTTCTTTCAACATTTATCTTCATTTCAACACTGTCTTTAAGCTTAATGGAACCACGAACTACTTTTCCATAATGCACAAATAAATCCCCAAGTTTTTTCTGAACGTCTGTTACCTCAAATTTGAATTCATTCGATACGATCTCACCTGTATCCCCTACTTGACCTCCAGACTCACCATAAAATGGAGTTTGGTTTACTATGATCATTCCCTCATCATTTTCTTTTAATTGATCAACCTCTTTATTTTCTTTTAACAAAGATAAAACAACACCTTCAGCTTGATTTGTTTCGTAACCTAAAAATTCTGTTGGCTCTAATCTATCTTTAATCCCAAACCAAATATCTTCAACAGCAGCATCTCCAGAACCTTTCCAATTTTTTTTTGCAAGTTCTCTACTTTTTTTCATTAAGAATTTAAATTTTTCTGTATCAATTGACATAGATTTATTTCTTAAAATATCTTCAGTAAGATCTAATGGAAATCCATAAGTGTCGTAAAGTTTAAATGCCACTTCACCTGGTAAAACTTTATCAATTTTAGAAATTTCATCATTTAAGATTTTAATTCCTCTATCAAGAAGAACTAGGAATTTTTCTTCTTCCATTCTTAAAGTTTCTTTAATCAAAGACTCAGCTCTCACAAGTTCTGGATAATTTCCTGACATTTCATTTTTAAGTGTGTCGAACAAATTATAAAAAACGGGTTCCTTGGATCCTAACAAATGAGAATGTCTCATTCCTCTTCTCATAATTCTCCTAAGCACATAACCTCTTCCTTCATTTGAGGGTAAAACACCTTCTGCAATTAAAAAAGAGCTTGCTCTTAGATGATCAGCAATTACTCTGAAACTTGCAAGATTAGATTTATCTGATTTAACTTTTACAATTTCCGATGCTGAATTAATTATTTTTTTAAAATGATCTGTTTCATAGTTATCATGCGAACCTTGTAATAACGCAGCTATTCTCTCTAACCCCATTCCGGTATCAACTGATGGTTTTGGTAAATTTATTCTTTTGTCTTTTGAAACTTGCTCATATTGCATGAAGACTAAATTCCAAATCTCAATAAATCTGTCCCCATCTTCGTCTTTCGAGCCAGGTAA
>CABZSY010000033.1 GCA_902528505.1 uncultured Pelagibacteraceae bacterium | reverse complement strand
CAACAAATACTTAATTTTGATTACGAGCAGAATTTTAAAGATCTTGATTTTTATGTTTCTAAGAGTAACGAGTATTCATTTAAACTTTTAAATAGTTGGCCTAAATGGGAAAAAAATTTTGTTAATTTAATTGGGGAAAATTTTTCAGGCAAATCACATTTAATAAATATTTTTCTACAAAATTTTAAAGGTATTAAAATTTCAGCTGACAAAATTGATAATGATTTTCTCAAGAAAATTAAAATTTATGAAAATGTTGTAGTCGAAGATCTCTTAGACACTATTGATGAAAATTTGTTATTTACACTGTTTAATATTATTGAGCAGGATAATAAATATCTTATAGTTACATCCACAAAACCAATTGTACAATATGAATTTAACCTTCTTGATTTAAATTCAAGAGCTAAAAATTTTCTTCTATCAGTAATAGAAAAACCCGAAGATGATTTAATGTATGCCCTGATATTAAAAAATTTGTCTGATCGTCAGATTTCAATTGATAAAAAATTAATAGATTTTATTATTAAAAGGATCAGTAGATCCTATGGTAAAATATCTGATTTCATATATAAAATCGACGAAATTAGTTTAAAAAGAAAGAAGCCAATCGACTTTAAAATTATAAAAGAGGTTTTAGGAGAGTAATTGAGCAAGTACAGAACACATAAATGCAACGAATTAAGAAAAAGTGATGTTAATAAAAATGTCTCTATTTCTGGATGGATAAATAAAAAAAGAGATCATGGGAATTTACTATTCGTTGACCTTAGAGATAATTATGGAATCACACAATGTATTATTGATAGAGAAAATAAAAATTTTTTAGAATTAGAAAAGACTCAGCTAGAGACTGTGATTAAGGTTAATGGTAAAGTTGTAAATCGTTCAGATGAAACTAGAAATAAAGATATTGAAACTGGAGAAATTGAAGTGGTAATTTCAGAATATGAAATATTAGGTACTTGTAAGGAATTACCAATGCCCGTTTTTAGTGACCAAGAATATGCGGAGGAAATAAGACTAAAATATAGATTTTTAGATTTAAGAAGAAAAAAAATTCATGAGAATATTATTTTAAGATCTAAAGTTATTTCATACATAAGAAACGAAATGACAAACTTAGGCTTTTTAGAATTTCAGACTCCAATTTTAACTTCTTCAAGTCCAGAAGGTGCCAGAGATTTTCTTGTACCAAGTCGTTTGAATCCAGGAAAGTTTTATGCTTTACCTCAAGCCCCACAACAATTTAAACAATTAATAATGGTATCAGGTTTTGATAAGTATTTTCAAATAGCTCCTTGCTTTAGAGATGAAGATGCACGGGCTGACAGAAGTCCTGGTGAATTTTACCAACTAGACTTAGAAATGTCTTTTGTGGAGCAAGAGGATGTATTTAATATTGTTGAAACACTAATGGTAAATACTTTTAAAAATTTTTCTGATAAAAAATTAATGTATGATATCTTTCCAAAGATTCCATATTCTGAAGCGATGCTTATGTATGGAAGTGATAAACCAGATTTAAGAAACCCTCTAATTATTAATGAAATTACAGAAATATTTAATAGAGAAGATGTTACATTTGATATTTTTAAAAAATTAGTAAAATCTGGATTTAAAGTCAGATCTATTACTACCAAAAATACAAAAGATAAACCCAGAAGTTTTTTTGATAATATTGATAAATGGGCCAAGGATCAAGGTGCATCAGGATTAGCTTATTTTACTTTTGAAAAAGATAATAAAATTTCAGCTAAAGGACCAGTAGGAAAATTTTTTTCTGAAGAGGCACTTTTAGAAATAATGAAGATTACTAAATCTGAGGTAGGAGACAGTATTTTTTTGGCATGTGGAAAGCAAAAAGAATTAGAAAAAATAACAGCATTAGCTAGAGACAAAATTGCAAATGATTTAAACCTGATTGACGATAATACTTTTGCTTTCTGCTGGATCGTTAACTATCCTATGTTTGAAAAAGATGAGTTAACAAAAAAGATTAAATTTAGCCACAACCCATTTTCTATGCCACAAGGTGAATTAAAAGATATAGATTTTGAAAATCCTCTTGATATTCTTGCTTTTCAATACGATATAGTTTGCAATGGAATAGAGTTATCTTCTGGTGCAATAAGAAACCATAAACCTGATCTTATGTATAAACTTTTTTCAATTGCAGGCTACAGTAAATCAGATGTAGATGAAAAATTTAGTGGGATGATTAATGCACTAAGTTATGGAGCACCACCACATGGTGGAATTGCACCTGGAATAGATAGAATTGTAATGCTTTTAGCCAATGAAAAAAATATTAGAGAAGTTACAATGTTCCCAATGAATCAAAACGCTCAAGATTTAATGATGAATGCACCTTCTGATATTAATCAAGAACAATTAAAAGAATTAAATTTATCTATAAAAACTAAAAATTAAAAAACTATTTTTTTCCTTTTAAGCTAATTTTTACGTCAGACAAATCTACTAAATTTTTTTTGTAATTATTTCTTACAAATCCTTTGCTTGTAATATCTTTAACAATTTTTAGCAGTTCATTTTGACTTTCTAAATTTTGGTCATCTGAAACACTTGTGTCATTTCCACTAATTGAAGGTGTGTGAGCTAAATCTTCCCTATTTTGATAAGAAATTGCTAGTTCTCTAAAAATATAATCTAAAATAGATGTGGCACTTAATATCCTGTCATTACCTAAAACTTTACCCGATGGCTCAAATTTTGTCCCTACAAATGCACTTATAAACTCATCTAAAGGCACTCCATATTGTAGTCCAAGAGAGATTGCAATTGCAAAATTATTCATTAAAGCTTTTACTAGCTCACCTTCCTTACTGGTATCGATGAAAATTTCTCCAATTTTTCCATCTTCGTATTCACCAGTATGCAGATAGACTTTATGATCTCCAATTGTTGCTTTTTGAATATATCCTTTTCTTCTATCTGGCATGCTAAATCTCTTTCCACCTTTTTCTGATGATTTATTAAGATTTGTTACTACTTTTTCTTTACTAATTGTATTTAAGTTTTCTGAATTATTTAATATTTCAACATTTTTATTATCTAGAATTTTATTATTTTTAGGGTCAAGACTTTTAGTTTTCCTATTATCCAATTTAACATCTAAAACTTCGAATTTACCATCATCTCTTTTTTCTAGATTCTTTAATTCGGTTTCATTTATGTCATCTAAGTAATGATTAACTTTGAATGTACAAGTATAGAACGTTTCAACTAGATATTTTGCCATTTAACCTCAATTTAAAATTAATTTGAATTATGAATCATTTAATTTATATACTTATTCATATTTTAGTCTAATTTAAATTTTACAATTTTTAATTGAAAAATAGAAAATAATAATGTTGACAATTTTAAAAAAAATTTTCATCTGGTGGAATCAGGACACTTTTGGAACTAGTTTAAAAACTATTTTTTTTGGAAAACTTGTAGGTACAGATGAGTTAGGCAATAAATATTATCAAAGTAAAAAAGGTAAAAGATGGGTTATATATGCTGATACAATTGATGCATCAAAAATTCCAGTTGAGTGGTATTCTTGGATACATTTTACACCCAATAAAATAGAAAAAAAACATGTTCTTCAAAAGTATGAGTGGCAAAAACCACATCAGCCTAACCTGACTGGTACCGATAAAGCATACTATCCCAATAAAAATAAAGATGGAGTTAAAAAAAAATACACAAGTTGGAAAGAGTAAGTTAGGGTTATACTTATTAATCTTATTATATTTTTCTATATGTTCAATTGCATTTTCACAAAGCAATTTAGAGGGCACTCATACAGATATTAAAATTTTGGATAAAATTAGCTCTAAAAATACACTTTTAAAGTTAAAAAATGGAGATCTGGTAGAATTTAAAGATTTGTCTGTTAAAAGTTTGAAATGTAAAAATTCTGAATTTGATGACAATCCAGAAATTACTGCGTATCTGCAAGTCACTGATCTTAACAATTTAAATAATGATGAGGTTTTTGTTTTTAATGGATGGATGTTTTCATCTAGCCCATCAATCACTCCTTTTGATCATCCTGTTTATGATATTTGGCTTGTAAGCTGTTATTAAATAATTTTTTCTTTGTCTATCCAACCCACATTGAAGTCAGACTCTATAAATTTTTTATGATTTAATAGTTTTTTATGTAAAGGAATAGTTGTAGTAATTCCTTCGATTACAAATTCATCTAAAGATCTATTCATTCTTTGAATTGCCTCTGATCTGTTCCGACCATGGCAAATTAACTTACAAATCATGCTATCATAATAGGGTGTTACTTTGCAACCCTGGTATATAGCTCCATCTACTCTAGTTCTGAAACCAGATGGCTGATGACACATACCAATAACGCCAGGAGAAGGTTGAAAATTTTTACTAGCATCTTCAGCATTAATTCTGCACTCAATTGCGTGGCCTCTAGGATTAATGTCACTTTGTTTCAAGGCTGTCTCATCTGAAAACGCAATCCAAATTTGCTCTTTGATAATATCAATTCCTGTAACCATTTCTGTTACTGGGTGCTCTACTTGAACCCTGGTATTCATCTCAAGAAAATAGAATTTACCATCTTCATATATAAATTCGACTGTCCCAGCACCCTTATAACCAATTTTTTCAACCATATTCACTGTTTTTTCAAAAAGATCTTTTCTTATATCATTGTTTAAAACTGGACTAGGTGTCTCCTCAATAAGTTTTTGGTGTCTCCTTTGGACTGAGCAATCTCTTTCATGAAGATGTACAACTCGGTTTTTACCAGCTAAAATCTGCACTTCAATATGCCTAGGATTTTGAAAAAATTTTTCAATATAAACTTCGTCATTTCCAAAATATTTTTGTGCTTCTGATTTAGCAGTAGAGAACAATGTTTCAAATTCGTCTTCTTTGTAAACGATTTTCATACCTTTTCCGCCACCACCACCTGAGGCTTTAATTAAAACAGGAAAACCAATTTTTTTACAAAGTTCCTTTGCTTGAGCTATATCTTTTACACCGTCCTCAGAACCTTCAATAACTGGTAATCCATTTTTTTTAGCAATTTTTTTTGCTTGAATTTTATCTCCCATCATCGAAATTAAATTAGAAGAAGCCCCAATAAATTTAATTTTGTTTTCCTCTAATATTTTTGCAAAATTTGCATTTTCTGAGAGAAAACCATAACCAGGATGAACAGCTTCAGCATTAGTTAGCTCTATAGCAGACATTAATGCAGGAATATTTAAATAACTGTTTTGTGGTTGGTGGGAGCCTATACAAACACTCTCATCAGCAAGTCTAACGTGCATACTATCTCGATCAACATCAGAATGGACAGCGACAGTTGATATTCCCCATTCTTTACAAGCTCTAATAATTCTAACCGCAATTTCTCCACGATTAGCAATTAAAATTTTTTTAAACATTGTTTATTCTAAAACGATAAGAGTTTGACCAAATTCAACTGGTTGGCCATCATCGATACATATTTCTTTAACAATACCATCAGATGAGGAGGGAACATGATTCATTGTCTTCATGGCTTCAACTATCATTATTGTGTCGCCTTTTTTAATTTTTTTACCTACTTCAACAAATTTTTTTGCGCCTGGTTCAGGCGCATGGTAAGCAGTGCCGATTATTGGAGATGTAACTTCAATACCTTTTTTAATACTTTGATTATTTCCAGAAATATTTTTTTCAGTTGGTGAATTATATGAAACCATTGAAGGTTGATTAATTTTAGATCCTATATTTTTTGATACCTTGATCTTTGTGTCTTTCTCAGTAATTTCTATCTCAGTAAGATTAAACTCTTCTAAATATTCGTTTAATTCTTTAATAATTTTTTTATCGATTTTCATTATCTATGATCTTTTGTATAGAAATTATGGCTAAAATATAACCTTCAGTACCTAAACCAAAAATACCACCAGTTGCTATGTCACTTATTAAAGACTTGTGCCTAAACTTCTCTCTTTTGTAAATATTGGATATATGTAATTCGATTATTGGTTTTTTAAACAGACTAAGAGCATCTCTAATTGCTACCGATGTATGAGTAAAACCTGCTGCATTAATTATCATTCCATTATATTCTTTTCTTGCTTCTTGAACAATATTTACAATTTCACCTTCCAAATTTGATTGAGTAAAGTTTACCTCTAAACCAATTTCTTTTGATTTTGTTAAGCATTTTTCTTTTAATTTC
>CABZSY010000032.1 GCA_902528505.1 uncultured Pelagibacteraceae bacterium | reverse complement strand
AAAATATTACGCTTTGGAAAATTTAAAGAGAATAAATAATAAAATATACTTTCCTTATTTTCATGGAGTTTCAGACCTTGAGGATTTTAAAAAAAATCTTAAATTTATAAAACAAAATCTTAATAAAATATCAAAGATACAAGTATCAAATTCTTTAGTAGAAAATTTTTTTCAAGAATATGGTATTCCCCAAGATAAATTTATGAGAATACCCATTACGATTGATCAAAACAAATTTGATTTAATCCAAAATTACACTCAAAGTGAAATTAGAAAAATATATGAAATTCCAAGAAGCGCTTTCGTAATTGGGTCTTTCCAAAAAGATGGTGATGGATGGGGTAATGGAAATAACCCTAAGTTAATAAAAGGTCCAGATATATTTATCAAAACTATTAATATACTAAAAAACAGTATCCCAGAGCTTTTTGTTTTGTTGTCAGGACCATCGAGAGGATACGTAGTAAAAAACTTAAAAAAGTTAAAAGTACCATTTAAACATTTAAATTTTTCAAATTACGATGATTTAATAAAACTTTATAAGTGTTTAGATGTTTATTTAATTTGTTCCAGAGAGGAAGGTGGTCCACGAGCTATTATGGAGTCTTTTGGTAGCAAGATACCACTTGTAACCACCAATGTTGGTCAAGCTATTGATATTGTAAAAAATAATTATAATGCATTTAAATCAGATGAAATAAACGAGGAAATATTAGCTAATTTTATTTTTTCAAAGGTTTATAAAAAAGATGATAAATTAGAGGAAATTATTAATAACGCATATATAACTGCTAAAGATAATTCTTACGAAAGTCAAATTAATCTTTGGAAAAATTTTTTTGATTTTAAAGAGGAAAGAATAGAATGATTTTAATTACGGGCACTGCTGGTTTTATTGGTTATCATACTGCTGAATTTTTTCTAAAAAAAAACATTAAAATTTTTGGAATTGATAACATGAATAATTATTATGATATCAACTTAAAAAAAGATAGAATTAAACTTTTAAAAAAAAAATACAAAAAAAATTTTAAATTTATTAAATTAGATATAAATAATTATAAAAAACTTAACAATTTATTTAAAAAATTTAAAATAAGAAAAGTAATTCACTTAGCTGCTCAAGCAGGTGTTCGATATTCTATTTATAAACCTAGTGTTTATTTAGATACAAATATACTTGGTTTTTTCAATATTTTAGATATTTCAAAAAAATATAAAATAAAGCATTTCTTGTTTTCCTCGAGTAGCTCTGTTTATGGGGATCAGAAAAAATATCCTATTAAAGAGAGTGTTGAAACAAGTAAACCTTTATCATTTTATGCTGCAACGAAAAAATCAAATGAAGTTTTGTCTCACTCATATAGTAAAATTTATAAGATACCAGTTAGTTGCCTAAGACTATTTACTGTTTATGGTCCTTTAGGGAGACCAGACATGGCCCCTTTTAAATTTACAAAGGCTGCGGTAGAAAATAAAAATATTCAAGTTTACAATAGAGGCATTCATGAGAGAGATTTTACATATGTTACAGATGTAGCAAAAGCTATTTATAAGCTATCTAATAAACCACCTAATAAAAGTTTTTTTCAAATATTGAATATTTGTAGCAGTAAAACTATTAAATTGATGGACTTCATCAAATTAATTGAAGGATTAACTAATAAAAAAATTAATAAAAATTATGTTAAGAAACAAAAAGGTGATGTAATAAAAACTTTTGGTAACAATAGTAAGTTAAAAAAAATGACTAGAATAAATAAGTTTATATCAGTTGAAAAAGGAATGAAATATTTTGTGGACTGGTATACCAAATACTATGTTTAAAATTCAGTTGTTTTTTTTTAAAATTATTTTTACAATTTTTAAAATTGGTTATCCTTTTGGAATTATGAAATGGGCTAATGAAAAGACTTATCTTGAAATATATAAAAAGGTTTTGAACAAAAATTATCCAGAAATTGAAAATCATGAGGAAAAATTAAAAAAAAAGATAGATATTAATTGGCTTAATAAACTTGCTTTACAAACACAGGTTGTAATTAAAAAAAGTAGTATTAATTATCAACATGGAAGAATTTTATACACTGAACTTTGCAATTATATTCAAAATAGTTCAGTCAAGAAAATAGTAATTTTTGAAACAGGAACAGCAAGAGGCTTTTCTTCAGTTTGCATGTCAAAAGCAATCACTGACAGCAATATAACTGGAGAAATTAATACAATTGATATTTTGCCTAACAATAAAAAAATATATTGGAACTCTATAAGTGATAACACTGGAAAAAAAACAAGACCTGAACTTTTAGAATATTGGAATGAATACATACAAAGAATAAATTTTCATTCTGGCGATAGTGAAGAAATAATTAAAAATTTAGATTTAGAAAGAATAAATTTTGCTTTTTTAGATGGATCACATAATAAAAAAAAAGTTACGCAGGAATTTGATTGGGTTGAAAAGAGACAATTAAAAAATGATGTTATAATTTTTGATGATTATGATCCACAAAATTTTAAAGGTATATTTGAATTTGTCAATAATCTAGAAAAAGAAAATAGTTATAAAATTTTAAAAATATTCTCGGAAAATAGTAGAGGTTATGCAATTGCATACAAGTTATAAAAAAAAAAATATTTTTGTTTTTTTTTCTTTTGGTGTTTCTTTAGAGACCTGGAGTAAACAAAAAATTCTAGATAGAGAAGTTACATATTATAATAGATTAAAAAAGAATAAATTTAATATTACTTTTGTAACATATGGAGATAAAAATGATTTAAAATTTCAAAATAAAATTAAAAATATTAAAATAATTCCTATTTTTAATTATATAAAAAAAAATTTTATTACAAAATATTTAATATTTTTTATTGCCCCTTTTTTATTGAGAAACAAACTCAATAAATGTGAGATCATCAAATGTCATCAAATTTCAGGAGGATTGCTTTCAGTAGTATGTGCATTTTTTAAAAATAAAAAATTAGTTGTAAGAGCAGGTTGGGAACCAACTCAAAATAGAAAGAAATGGGATATAGGAATACTTAAATATTTATTATTATCTCTAAATTCAATTATATCTTATAAATATTCAAATAAAATAATAACCACATCAGCAGAATTAAAAAAGTTTATCTGCAGTACTTATTTAATAAATAAAAATAAAGTAAAAGTTATTCCAAATGGAATTGACATTAATACTTTTAAAAAACTTAAATTTGAAAAGAAAATAAATAAAGTAATTAATATTTCAAGGTTAGAAAAGCAAAAAAACTTATTTACATTAATAGATATTTGTAAGCTATCCAACTTAAGCCTAGATATTATTGGAAGTGGCAGTCAACTAAATGAACTTAAAAAATATTCAAGAGAGATCAAAGTAAATATAAGATTTTTTGGACAAATTAATAATAATAAATTACCAAGATTGTTATCTAGATATAATTTTTATTTGACATCCTCAAGAATTGAAGGATCTCCCAAATCGGTTATCGAAGCTATGGCCTCAGGTTTACCAATCATTGGTTTAACAGCAGACGGTCTTAAACCATTGGTGATAAATAGTAAAACTGGATATCTTTTTAAAGATATCAAAAAAACTGTTAAAAAAATAAAATATTTAAAAAATAATAAAAGAATAATTTTTAAAATGGGGAAATTAGCAAGAAGACATATAGAGGGAAACTATTCTCTAGATAAAAATATAACATTAGAACAAAGCATATTTTATGAACTTATTAATAAAAAAAAAAATTGATATAATTATCTGTACTACTAAACATTTATTCTTATTAAAAAAATTAATTAGTCAAATTTTTAATCAAAATGGAAATTTTGATATAAGAGTAATTATTGTACATCAGTCAAACTCACCTAATTTGTATCCATCGTTTTTAATTCATAAAAAAATTAAATATAAAAATATAAAAAAGAAAAGTTTATCACTAGCAAAAAATGTAGGATTAATGTTTACAAAATCAAATTTCATTTCATTTTTAGACGATGATGTTAGTATCAATAAAAATTATTTTTTAAAATCGTTAAATTATATTGAAAAAAATAAATGTGATTTATTTTTTAGTAGAATTAATCAAATTAATACAGAATTGCCTTTGTCTAGAAATATGATTAATTCAGATTTAAAAATAAACTACTTTAATACTAATTGTTGTCTATCATCTTCTATGTGGATTAATTTAAAAAATAGAAAAAAAATATTTTTTGATAAAAAGTTTGGTTTAGGAGCAAAGTATGGTAGTGGTGAAGAAACAGATTACATTTTTACTTATTTAAAAAAAAATAAAAAAGTATGTTATTCATCTAAGGCCTACATATATCACCCTAAAGAATTCTCTGAGTTTAAAAATTCTACAGAAATTTTCAAAAAATTTTTATCTTATGGTGAAGGGCAAGGAGCTATTTTAAAAAAAAATTATGAAGATTTAAAAATAATTTCATTATATCTGTTTATAATCTCAATACTTAAATCTTTAATAGCAACAATTCTTTTTTTAATTTTTTTAAGAAAAAAAAATATCATAAAATATCTCTCTCTTTTTATTGGAAAAGTTATAGGTTTTAAAAATTATATTAAAAGTTGAAATTGAATAAAAAAATATCTGTAATTCTACCTGCATTTAATTCTGAAAAATATATTTCAGAAAGTATTAGTAGTATCTTAAGGCAAAGTTATGAAAATTTTGAATTAATAATTATTGATGATGGATCGACCGACAATACTTCTAAAATTTGTTTAGATTTCTCAAAAATTGATAATAGAATTTTATTTGTAAAAAATTTACATAGAGGTTTAACAAAAACGTTAAATTATGCACTCAATATTTCCTCAGGTACATTTATTGCAAGACAAGATGCTGATGATATCTCGCTACCTAATAGATTTGAAAAGCAATTAAAATGGTTTTCTACAAGCGATAAAAAGGTTCTTTGTGGTACTAATTGTAAAATTGTGTCAGATGATGGTAAAATTAGACTAAATACGGCTATTAGATATAGAAATTCTGAAATTAGAAAAAAACTTACTTATTCAAACTGCTTCGTTCACTCATCAACTATGTTTTTAAAGGAAGAGGCTAAAAAGATTGGATTTTATGATGAAAATTTAAAATATGCACAGGATTATGATTTATGGTGGAAATTAAGCACAAAAGGCGAAGTAGGAAACTTAAGAGAAAAACTTTTAATTTTAAGAGATAGAGAGATGTCAGTTTCAAAACAATACACTAGTCAACAAACAAATAGTTTTATTAAATCATGTTTAAAATACTATGCATACAAAAAAAATGTGGTTCAAATAAAAGATAATAAAGATATAGAATTTTACGAGAACAATAGTTTGACAAAAGATAAGACCGTACTTATGAAATATTTTCATAACGATAAATTAGATAAAAAAATTTATTTGAAAAATCTAAATTTGAAACAGGTATTTAAGCTATTTTTATATCCAGTTTTGTTGATAAGAAAAGTTATAAAAAGTATAAAATCTAGCCAGTGAAAATATTATATATAACAAAATTTTTTCCACCTGAGTATGGAGGAATTGAAACTCTCTCAAAAAATATATGTGATTTTTTTTCAGAAAGACAAAATAAAATTGAGGTAATTTGTTTTTCAAAAAAAAAAACTTATATCTCAAGAAAAAATTCTTACAAAGTGTTTTACTTTAAGCCCTTTATAAAGTTATTTTCTGCTCCTATTTCATTAAAAATATTATTATTTATTTTTAGAAATTTTAAAAAATACGATTATATCCACATACATACCCCAAATCCGCTAATAGAATTTGCTTTATTATTTCTTCCTATTAAGAATCTTATAGTAAGCTGGGGTAGTGACATAATTAATCAAAAATTACTTAGATTTTTTTTTAGACCAATACAATACTTATTACTTAAAAAATCAAAAAAAATAATTTCTTTATCTAATCATTATTTAAATTATTCAGATGATTTAATAAAATTTAAACATAAAATTTTAATAATTCCACCGATAATAAAAAAAAAAAAAAATAAAATTAATAGAGTAAGATATAAAAATTTTCTTATCCTTTCAGTAGGAAGGTTAGTTAATTATAAAGGTTATAATATCGCAATAAAAGCTATCAAATATTTACCTCTTAGGTATAAACTTGTCATTATAGGCGATGGTATTAATAAAAAAAAATTGTTAACCCAAATAAAAGACTTAAATCTTAATAAAAGAGTAAAAATTATTGATAATGCTGATGATCAATTGAAGGAAAAGTTTCTAAAAAAATCCTCGATTTTTTTAATGTGCTCAACTAGTAGAGCTGAGTCTTTCGGGATAGCAATATTAGAAGCGATATCTTATGGTTTGCCGTTGATTATTTCTAACGTTAAAGGATCAGGAATGAATGATATGATTTCAAATAACTTTAATGGATACAAGTTCAAAAATTTTTCATCTATTGATTGTGCAAAAAAAATTTTAAAACTTTCTAACAGCAATAAAAATTTGAAACAATTTTCAAAAAATAGTTTAAAATTATTTAATAGAAAGTTTAATGAAATAAAAATCAAACATATTTTAAAAAATATATATAATTAAGTAAATGAGCGTAAATATTGATAAAATTTTAAGTTATTTAATAATATTTATTCCTATTACTCTTATTACTGGACCCTTAATACCAGAAATTATAATATTTATTACAGTTCTCCTTTTTTTA
>CABZSY010000031.1 GCA_902528505.1 uncultured Pelagibacteraceae bacterium | reverse complement strand
TTTCTGCTTTTTTTATCTCATTAACTTACATGCCTCTAGCAACTGCTAATGCACTTTTTTTTTCCTCTCCATTTTTTGTGTCAATTTTTGCAAAAGTATTTTTAAAAGAATTTATTGGAATTAGAAGATGGTCTGCAATTATATTTGGCTTTATTGGAGTTTATATAGTTTTAAATCCTGATTTTTCTAACTTTGAATATAAAAATTTATTACCAGTTTTCTCTGCTTTTTTTTATGCAGCTTCTATGACTATTACAAAATATACCTCTGATAAAGATGATGTTAATACACAATTATTTTATTTTTATCTTATTGCTATAGCCTTGTGTGTAATAATTTTTATTTTTATGGGGAATGGCCAATTTAATAATTCGAATTTTGACTCAACAACTCAGTTTATTTTTAGAGAATGGTTTTCAAATATTAAGTATACTTGGAAGTTTATTTTATTCTTTGGTTTTGTTGCTTCTATTGCATTTGTATGTATTTTTTCTGCCTATATTGTTGCTTCTCCATCTGTAGTATCACTATTTGAATATTCTTTAATTATAATGTCTATGATACCTGGATATTTATTATTTAACGAAATTCCGTCTCTAAGAACATTTTTAGGTGTTGGTTGTATTATAGCTGCTGGGATTTATATTTATGTAAGAGAAAAGGCTAGAGATCAATATATTGCTACTAAAACACCTTTAAGAAGGTCATAAAATTTTATTGAAACTCTACTTCAGTAATAATAAGATTCTTATTTAAAGCGATACATAACTCGTCGTTAAATTCATATTTACGAAAGTGGGATCAATCGTCTTAGATTTAATTATTTAAGGAGGTTCGAATGAAGTTTGGATATTTTTGCAACACCACTAACTGGGATCACAAACCCTATAAACAATTACTAGATGAAACAAAAGAGATAACAACTTATTGTGATGAAAATAATTGGGACTCTATTTGGTATACCGAGCATCATTTTAACCATGAAGGAATGGAATCATGTACTAACCCATTAATGATGGGTGTTGATGCAGCTGCTAGAACTAAACAAATAAAAATTGGACAAGCATGCAATGTTATTACTTTTCATAACCCTTTAAGACTGGCTGAAGACATTGCTTTATTAGATCAATTGTCAAATGGAAGAGCTCTAGTTGGTATTGGAAGAGGAATTTATGGAAGAGAGGCAATGAATTTAAATAAAGAAGCCGATCTAAAGGACCAAGCAAAAAATTTTAGACTGTTTGAAGAATCTCTTACAATAATGAAAAAAGCATGGACTGAGGAATTTTTTAGTCATAAAGGTGAATTCTATACTTATCCATCACCAAATTTTGTTTGGCAACACGATATGAGTCCTCCAAACAAAGAATTTGTAGATATTGAAACAAATGAGATGAAAAAAATAAGTGTGGTTCCAAAACCTAAACAAAACCCACACCCACCAATTTGGCAAGTAGTAGATGGTGCAAGATCAATTAAATGGGCTGCACAAAATGGTTTGAACACCATTATGTGGATACCTACTGTCAAAGCTCTTAAAAAAAGATTTGAGATATTCAGAGATGCAAAGTCAAAAGCAGAGAATAGAGAAGTTCCTTTAGGTGAAGGTATATCTTTAGTTAGAGATATGTTTGTTGCAGAAACAATGGAAGAAGCAGAAAAATTAGCAGGTGAACATATTATAAATTATATGCGATGGGTCTGTCATTGGAGAGGGTTGGGAAATCATATGGACCCAGGTGAAGAATTGCCAGAAACAAAACATAAATTAGATTTATTAAATTATGAATTTTTACATAAAAGAAATTTATTGTTTGGTACTCCAGAGTATGTTGTTAATAAAATTAATGAACTAAAATTAGAGTTGAATTTACAAAATCTACAAGTTTGGTCCAACTTTCCTGGAATAGACCATGAAGCTTGTATGAGAAGTATTAAATTATTTAATGATGAAGTAATTCCAAAAATAAATTTAGACAGTTCTAATATAGAAAAAGCAAGTTAATGAATTTAGAAATAAGAAAGTTCACTAAATTTGTAGACAAAACTTTTATTGAGGGTGGAAAAAAAGCTAATGAACCAGTTTTATTAGTTTCTGTAGCTGCAGTTTTTAAAAATCCATGGCACGGGCAAGGTTTTGTTGAAGACCTCAGACCAACTATTTTAGACTTAGCTCCTAAACTTGGGGATATGCTTGTACCTGAATTAATTAAAGAGATGGAGTCTCCCGATAAAATACTGGCATATGGAAAAGCTGGAGTTGTTGGATTAAATGGAGAGATAGAGCATGCATCAGCATTTATACATACGTTAAGATTTGGAAATAAATTTAGAGATGCTGTTGGAGGCACATCTTATTTAAGTTTCACAAATACAAGGGGGCCAGCTGGCTCAAAAATATCAATTCCAATGATGCACAAAACAGACTCTGGTTTAAGACCATACTATTTAACTCATGAGTTTACAATTCATGACGCACCATTTGACGACGAAGTTGTGATAGCTATAGGAGGCGCTTCAAGTGGAAGAGCTCATGCAAGAACAGGTGATAGATATCAAGATATGAAAGAGATGGGCATTAAAAATTAAAAAATGCCTTATAACTTTGATAGAAGTCAAAATCATTATTATTTTAATAATAAAAATTCAGTTCCAATAATATTTATACACGGACTTGGATTAAATCAATCAATGTGGAAACCCCAAATCGATTTTTTTAAAAATAACTCTTTTGTAACATATGATCTTTTAGGACACGGTAAGACCCCTTTTGGTGAAAATATACTAACAATGAGAAAACTTGCTAGCCAATTATTAGTTTTGATTGAGAATTTGAAAATAGATAAATTTCATTTAATTGGTTTTTCTATTGGAGCATTAGTTGCAATTGAGTTTGCGACAAACTTTGAAAAATATTTAAATTCTTTAACTTTAATTTCTACAACCTACAAAAGATCAAAAGATGAAAGGCAAAAAGTTATTGATAGGGTAAATTTAGCAAAAAAAAATATGCCTATTTCGCATATGGCTATGAAAAGATGGTTCTCTGATGACTATCTTAAAAAAAACCCAGATTTGTATGAGGAATTCCTAATAACACTAAATAAAGAGGGAGTTGACCAGAAGAATTTTATTAAAGCTTATGAGTTATTTGCAAATTATCAAGATAGCCCAGAAAAAGTAAAAAAAATAAAAACTAATACCTTAATAATTGCAGGTTCAGAAGATAAAGGGTCTACTCCAAATATGTCAAAAAATTTAAATAAAGATATTCAAAATTCACAATATTTAGAAATTAAAAATGGGAAACACTTCACTACTATTGAATATGCAGATGAAGTAAATAATGCAATAATGAAACATTTAAATAATGCCAGAACTTAAAAAATATAAGATGTTTATTGATGGTGAGTGGGTCGACTCTGAGAGTAAAAAAACTTTTGAGACTTTAAACCCTGAAAACAATGAACCATGGGCAATTGCACCTGAAGCAAGCGCAAAAGATGTTGATAGAGCTGTTAAAGCTGCACAGAAAGCTTTTGAAGGTGAATGGCCAAAATTACTTCCAAGAGATAGAGCAAAATTTTTACGAGCAATTGCTGATCAGTTAAGAAAAAATGCTGAAATGCTGGGTGAGATAGAAACAATTGACACAGGAAAACTTTTTAGAGAGACAAAACAGCAAGCAGTTTATATTGCAGAATACTATGATTATTATGCAGGATTAGCTGATAAAGTTGAGGGCACGGTTCTTCCAATAGACAAACCTAATGTGCAAGCGATAACGACAAGAATACCAATCGGTGTTGTTGCTGCGATCATTCCATGGAACTCTCAAATGTTTTTAACAGCAACTAAATTAGCACCAGCTCTAGCAATGGGAAATACTGTAGTTATAAAATCTTCAGAGCTTGCACCTGCAGTCTTATTTGAATTTGCAAAGCTTGTTGAAAAAACTGGAATACCTAAAGGAGTAGTTAATGTCATTACAGGATTTGGTGATCCTTGTGGTAAAACTTTAACAACACATAATCTTGTAGAAAAAATTGCGTTTACTGGAGGACCAGAAACTGCAAGACGTATCATTAAAAATTCAGCAGAAAATCTCTCAGAGGTAAGTTTAGAGCTTGGTGGAAAAAGTCCGGTAGCTGTATTTGACGATGCTGAACAAGAAAATGCAATTAACGGAATAACTGCTGGAATATTTGGTGCGAGTGGACAAAGTTGTATAGCAGGTTCAAGACTTTATATCCAAAAAGGAATTTATAATGAATTTCTAGATAAACTTTCTAGCAGAGCATCCAAAATAAAAATAGGAGCTCCGATGGATCTAGATACAGAGATGGGTCCTTTAAGTAGTTTTAAACAATTAGAAATAATTGAAAAAAATATAAAAGATACAATAGATCAAGGTGGAAAGATTAAATGTGGTGGTAAAAGAGATTCTTTTTCAAATAAAGGTTATTATTTTCCTCCAACAATTATTGAATGCGACAATCATAATCTGCCTACTGCAGAAAATGAATTATTTGGGCCTGTATTGTCAGTAATGAAATTTGATACAGAGGATGAAGTGATTAGTAAAATGAACGATAATCAATATGGTTTATCATCTGGCGTTTACACAAGTAATTTATCCAGAGGGATGCGTGTTTCCAAAGCAATTAGAGCTGGAATTACTTTTGTAAATACTTATAGACTAATTTCACCTTCGGCTCCATTTGGAGGTATAAAAGATAGTGGTTACGGCAAAGAAGCTGGGATAGATTCTATTAAAGATTACACAAGAGTAAAAACGACTTGGTTCTATACATCTGATAAACCTTCATTAGATCCATTCTCAATTAGATAAACCATTTTCCTCTAATAAAGAGCTTTAAAATATGATAATTTAGCCATTGAATATTCAAATTATTCATAATTAAATTAGCTTTTATAAATTGTTAACAATTAAAGAGGGAATATGGTAAAAAATAAAGGATTACTAATTGCAGTTGCTGTCGTTGTAGTTGCTGTAATTATATATTTCTCTACTCAACAATCAAAAGTTTCTAAAACTGGAGTTGGTGGAGAAATTAAAATGGGAATAATATTAGGTTTTACAGGTCCAATTGAATCTTTAACACCTGCTATGGCGGATTCAGCAGAACTAGCTTTTAAAGAAGCATCGGACTCTGGTTCATTATTGGGTGGAGCTACAATTTCACCAATGAGAGCAGACTCAACATGTGTTGACTCAGCAGCAGCAACGGCTGCAGCAGAGGGATTAATTTCAGGTGGTGTAGCAGCAATTATGGGAGCTGATTGTTCTGGTGTAACAGGTGCTATTGCAACTAATGTTGCAGTTCCAAACGGTGTTGTGATGATTTCTCCATCTGCAACATCTCCTGGTTTGACAACACTAGATGATAAAGGTTTCTTTTTTAGAACAGCACCTTCTGATGCAAGAGGTGGTCAAATCTTAGCTGATATTACAAAAGATAGAGGTATTAACAGTGTAGCAATTACTTACACAAATAATGACTACGGAAAAGGTTTAGCAGATGTTTATGAAGCTGCAGTAAAAGCACATGGAATAACAGTTACAACTGTTACAGCTCATGAAGATGGAAAAGCTGATTACTCATCTGAAGCTGCAACACTTGCATCAGCTGGAGGCGATGCTTTAACAGTTATTGGTTATCTTGATCAAGGAGGCAAAGGAGTAATTCAAGCATCATTAGATGCAGGATCCTTTGACACATTTGTTATGTCAGATGGTATGATTGGTCAATCTATAGTTGATGCTATTGGTGCAGATTTAGATAAATCTTTTGGATCTTTACCAGGTTCAACTGGAAAAGGTGCAGGAGTTTTTGCAGAAGTAGCAAAAACTGCTGGAATAGATTCATCTGGACCATACACCGGAGAGTCATATGATGCTGCTGCTTTAATTGTTTTAGCAATGCAAGCAGGTAATTCTGCAGATCGAGCTTCTATTGCAAAAAATGTAATGGATGTTGCTAATGCTCCTGGAACAAAAATTTATCCAGGTGAACTTAAAAAAGGATTAGATTTACTTGCTGAAGGTAAAAAAGTTAATTACGAAGGTGCTACAGGTGTAACTTTTACAGATGTTGGTGAAGCAGAAGGATCTTTTTTAGAAAAAGAAATCAGCGGTGGAAAATTTGAAACTGCTAAACAGAGATAGTTTTAAATAATCTCAATATTAAAAAACCCCGGTTAATCTTATGACCGGGGTTTTTACCAATTAAGTAATTATTTTACTTTTTTTTAAAAGAACAAATATTTATCAGCTATATATAATGCCCAAGCAAAAGCGGCACCTAAAATTATGTATTTCATCGTTATTACTTTATTTCTATTTTTTCAGGAAGTATACCTTTAGGTCTGTACCTCATAATTAATAATAACCCTAAACCCATCATTAAAAATCTAAAATACGGAACACTCTCAATTAAATGAGCTTTAAGAGAATTCGTAGCTGGAATACCGACTGTAAAAAAGTTTATTAAAAATAAAGCTATTGGGGCAGACTCAATCCATAAAAACCAAACTGCAAACCCTCCCAATATAGCTCCAAAATTATTACCACTTCCCCCAACAATGACCATAACCCAAATTAAAAAAGTATATCTCATAGGTCTGTAACTTCCTGGGGTAAACAATCCATCTTGTGTAACTAACATTGCTCCTGCAATTCCGACAATCGCTGAACCTAAAATAAAAATTAATAAATGCTGTTTAACAACATTTTTTCCCATAGCTTTAGCTGCTTCCTCATTGTCTCTAATGGCTCTCATCATCCTACCCCATGGAGAATAAAGAGC
>CABZSY010000030.1 GCA_902528505.1 uncultured Pelagibacteraceae bacterium | reverse complement strand
TCGATTTTTCCTTTCAATTTCTTTTAATCTTAGTTTTTCTTGTCTTTCCTTTTCTTTTTCATCTCTTATTTTTTGAGCTTCAAGTTCTTTATTTTTTAGCTGCTCCTCTTTAATCTTAAAATTTTCTTCTCTAATTCTTTGTCTCTCAAGCATTTTTAGCCTTAAATCTTCTTGTTTAAGTTTTCTAGCTTCCTCTCTAAGTTTTTTTGTCTCTTCGTCTTTAATTTTTTTTTGTTCAATTTTAATTCTTTGAGCTTCTATTTTTTGTCTTTTTTCTTCATTTTTTTTCTTTTGTTTCTCATTTTCAATGATTAATTTTTTTTTGAAAAGAATTTTCTTTCTTTCTTCTTTTACTTCGTCTTGTTTAGCTTTTTTTGCTAATTTTTTTTCTAAAATTAATTCTCTTTTTTTTTCTTTTTCTAATTGTTTTTTTAATGCTAAATTTTTTTTAACCCTGTTTTTTTTAAAATCATTTAAAATTGAGGAAAATTTATTTTTTGTTTTATCTATTGGATCAAATAAAATTTTTTTAATTTTTTTATTACTATCTTTTATTGAGACCATTGTTAAAAGTACCAATTAGAATCAAAATATTAAATATTATGTGTGGCTAAATTGAGTTTTTTAATAAAATTAAATGCAACTTTAGATTGTTGATAATTAAATTAGTAAATAAAATACTTTTACAACTATTAAGTGTTAATAAAAATCAGTAGAATCGCCTAATGTTAATTGTGAGGTGATGGAGGGAGACTGAAATCACCTCTTTTTTTTTGAGTAATTTATAAACTCTAATTTTCCTATATATCTAAATGATGGCAGATAAAAAAATAAGATCAGTTGCAAAAACTTTTTCTTGGAGACTTTTTATTTTTATTTATTGGGTGATTTTTGGCTACATATATACTGGTACATTTGTTGGAGCAGGAATATTAGGAGTCGGATCAATTATTCCTCTTTTTTTCTATTACTTTCATGAAAGAATTTGGAACAAAGTTAAATGGGGAACCAATTAAATAAACTTTTTGAGTTTATCTGAGATTATTACTTTTTTATTATTGATATAATCTTCATGATTTTTTTCAATATTCTTAAGCTCATAAAGATAATTTACCATAACACCAAATGATCTATTAAAACCAACTTCAGATACATTTGCATTTATATTAATATCCTCAATTGTAGCTCCATTGCCTAAGTGAAATCTGGTTACATCATTAATCGGTAATTGTTTATGATTTTTTTCATTTATTAAATAATGAGCTACTAATTTTAAAATAGCATCTTTATTTGAAACAATTCTAGTATCTCCTACTTTTAAATCTGAAGATTTTAAAAAAGAAATATTTTCTAGAGGTATATTGCCTAAAATATTTTTTATTTTATGTTCTTCTAAATATGAGAACCAATCTCTAAATCCTGGTATAGGTGATAAAGTTCCAAAGTGTTTTATATTAGGTAATTCTTCCTGAATTTCATAAACAACCCTTTTAATTAAAAAGTTACCTAAAGTCACTCTTGATAAACCATCTTGACAGTTACTGATTGAATAAAAAGTTGCAGTATCAAGATTTTTACCTCCAACAGTATGTGGTTTTGTAATTTCTTGAATAGATTTACCTAAACCATTGGTAAGTGCTACCTCAACGAATATTATTGGTTCATCCTCAAGTGCTGGATGAAAATAGGAAAAAAATCTTCTATCTTCACCTAGTCTTCTTTTAAGTTCATCCATGTCTTTAATTTTATGAACTCTCTCATATTTCATAATTTTTTCTAAAACTGCTGCCTTTGTATCCCAGGTAATTTTAGCTAATCTTAAAAAACCTGGATTAAACCATGACTTGAATAATTCTCTTAAATCATCATCTAAAGGTTTTAATTCTGAATTTTCTTTTAAAACTTTTAATAAATCTTCTCTTAATGAAACTATGGTAGAAATTCCATTTGGAGCCATATTCATTCTTCTAAATAATTCTCTTCTCTTTCCCTCGGATACTATAAATAAATTTAATAAATTTTTATCATTCTGAGTTTTTTGATAAGTTTCTATAGCTTCTGATACCTTAGTGTGACTAGGTTTAAATTTCTCATTTATTTTTTTAAAGAATGCTAGTTTATTCTCAGGTCTAAGAGTTTGATAAAGATCTGTCACGTCCCTTGCGACAGTAATGCCAAAAGCTGCTCCTTTGTTAGAAATTAAGTCATCACATAATGACAATATTGTTTCTAAATCATTTTTTTTGAGCTCTTTTTTTTTGAATAGTTTTTGACCTACATCAGCAATTGATGAAATGATATCTTTTAAGTTAAACATGTTTTTCATATCTAGTTTATATTTAAATATTCATAAAAAGATCTAATTGAAACAATTATTAAAAATGTTCCAAAGATTTTACTCAATAAGCTCTTGTTAATTTTATATACCGCTTTAGCACCTAAACGCGCCATTATCATCGTCACAGGCACAAATACAATAAAACCCAGTAAATTTATATAGCCCAGGCTAAAAGGTGTATTAATATTATTAATAATTTTACCACTAATTATCATTGTGGTAGTCCCAGTAACAGCAATCAAGAAACCAACTGCTGCTGCAGTTCCAATAGATTTTCTAATGTCGTAACCAAAAGTTCTCATAAAAGGAACCATTAATGATCCACCACCTATTCCAAGTGGTACAGAAATAAACCCAATTATAATTCCAGAAATATTTTTAATTAAATCTGAGATTTTCTTAGGATTTTCAACAAGCTTCTCTCTTAAAAAAATAAAAAATAATCCTACTAAAAAAGCAAATATTGAAAAAAATAAAACTAACGCTGGTGTTTTTAAATTAACTGCTAAAAATGTTCCCGCTATTACTCCTGCTAAAATAAATATTCCAAAAGATTTAACCATTTTAAAATCTACAGCATCATGTTCCATATGCGTTTTTGTTGAGATGATTGATGTTGGAACGATAATTGATAATGAAGTTCCAACTGAAAGGTGCATTCTAGTAACAATATCAAAATCTAAAACTGAGAAAGCATAATACAATGCTGGGACCATTATTATTCCTCCACCAACACCTAGTAAGCCTGCCATAAAACCAGCAACTGCTGCTGCAATAGCTAAGACAATTAATAAATTTATAATTTCATTAATATTTGAGATATCCATTATGTATTTGCCTGATTAGCTTTTTCATTATTTTGAACAATTGTCATAATATGTTTTGTTTTTTGAAAGTCAGATTCGCGAGCCATTAAATTGTCACTTAAATATCTTTTCCATTCCTTTGATCCTATTTGACCATGGTATAAACCTACAGTATGTCTCATTATATGATTAACTTTTGTTCCTAATTTAATTTCTTTTTCAACGTACTCTAAAAGCTGCTCAGCTACTTGTTCTCTGGTAGGATTAATTTTTGTGTTAAATATTTCTTTTTCAATTTCTACTAATGAATATGGATTTTGATATATAGATCTTCCAATCATTACTCCATCGCAATGATTTAAATGATTATTAATTTCCTCTATTTTAGAAATACCTCCATTTATAATTATTTCTAAATCTGGGTTTTGTTTTTTAATTTCATAAACCATATTGTAATTAAGTTTTGGAATATTTAAATTTTGCTTTGGAGAAAGTCCTGTTAACATTGCCTTTCTAGCATGTAAAATAAATGTTTTTGTACCTACATCTCTCATTTTGTGTATAAAATTATTTAAATAATCAAAGCTTTCTACATCATCAAATCCGATTCTGGTTTTAGCGGTAACTGGAATTTTACATGAATTAACCATAGCACCTATGCATTCGGCTACAAGGTCAGGCTCTTTCATTAAACAAGCACCAAACATATTTTTTTGAACTTTTTTACTAGGACAACCTAAATTAATATTAATTTCATCATAGCCCATATCTTCTGCAATCTTTGCAACTTCAGCTAGCTCCTCCTTATTTGATCCACCTACCTGCAACGCTAATGGTTTCTCCTCTGGACTATACGATAAGATTTTTTTTCTATCCCCATGTATTGCAGATTTTGTTGCAACCATTTCGGTATAAAGCATCACGTTTTTACTCATTAATCTTAAGAAAAAACGATCGTGTCTATCAGTACAATCCATCATTGGTGCAACTGAGATTTTTCGATTTATTTTACTTTTAGTATCCAAGAGGTTTACCCATTATTTTATCAGGAAGCCATGTCACTATTTCTGGAAAGATACATAAAATTAAAATAGCTAAAGCCATTATAATCATGAATGGTATCGAGCCTTTTAAAATTTCTGACAAACTAACATCTGGGGTAATACCTTTAATTATATAGAGATTTAATCCAACTGGTGGGGTTATTAATCCTATCTCCATATTAATAGTAAATACAATAGCAAACCAATAAGGATCAAAACCTAATGTAGTAATCACTGGTAATAATATAGCAGAAGTCATTACAATAACTGCTACTGGAGGTAAAAAGAAACCAGCTATTAAAAGAAATATATTTATTAAAAGAAATACAACCCATTTGTTAGAACTTAGTTCAACCATGCTTTGCGCTAAAGACTGGGTTACGTAAAGTTGTGAAAGTGTAAATGCAAAAAGATAAGAAGCTGCAATGATAAACATTATCATTACACTTTCTTTCATTGAAACTTTAACAATATTCCATATTTTTTTTGGTTGATAAATTTTGTAAACTATAGCGATTAAAACAAAAACTAAAAATGCTCCAACCCCAGATGCCTCTGATGGAGTTGCTACACCACCATATAACACATACAAGACACCTGCTATAATTGCTAGGAATGGAAGAACTCTAGGTAATACTTCGAGTTTTTCTCTTAATGTAGGAGGTGTTCTATTTCTCAAGGCTTTTGCAGCATCTTTATCAATAAAATAACTATGAATAAGAGCCCAAATTGCAAACATCCCTGCCAACATAAAACCAGGTACTAATCCACATAAAAATAATCTACCAATCGATGTACCGGTTGCGATCCCATAAACTATTAAAACTATACTTGGAGGTATTAAAACTCCTAATGTTCCTCCTGCTGCTATAGTGCCTGTAGCAATTTGGTCAGAGTAACCTCTTTTTCTCATCTCAGGTATCCCCATTGTCCCAATGGCTGCACATGTAGCTGGACTAGATCCACTTAAAGCTGCAAAAATTGAACACGCACCAATATTAGAAATAACCAAACCACCTGGAAGCCTCCAAAGCCATCTATCTAAACCAGTATATAAATCTTTCCCCGCAGGAGAATTAGCCACCGCCATACCCATTAAAATAAACATTGGTATCGAAAGTAAGACAAATGAATTTAAACCTGCATAAAACGTTTCTGCAAAAACATCTAACATTTGAAAACCTTCAAACGATACTAAAAGAACTATTGATACAAAGCTTAAACCAAATGCAATTGGAATTCCTGAAAAAAGGACTATTAATGTAAAAACCGCAACAATTATAGCTATTACTAATGGGTCCATTATTTTAGCCTACCTCTTCAGTTAACTTAATAATTTCTGCAATGTACTGAAGTATCATCAAAATAGCTCCAATCATCATTGATGAATAAGGTATCCATAGTGGAGGATCCCAAACTGTACCAGTTGAATAATTTTTAGTAAATGCCTCTTCAACCATTAAGAAACCAAAATAAAATAGAATTAAAAAAAATAATAAGCTTAATAAAGATGTAAAAATTTTTAATCTTATAACATTTTTTGAGGACAAAAAGTCATATATCCATTCCATACTAACATGTGCTTTTTCACTTAAAACATAAGCACTGCCAATGAAAGTAGATGCTACTAATAACATTGTAACTAGCTCAGTTTGCCATGTTATTGCTCTTTGAAAAAAATATCTTTCGAATACTAATTCGACAATTACAAGAATTGATAAAAGTAAAGCAAGAACTGCAAATGCTCCACAAGCTTTAGCTGTAAAATCGCAAAATTTTAAATATTTATTTTTCATAAAAAAAAACCCCTACTTATTTTTGATAAATAGGGGTTCTTTATATATTACTTTATTTAACTGCCAAAGCCATTTCCATTAGTTTATCTCCACCTGGAACTTTTTCAGCAAAAGCTTTATGAGAAGATTTCTTTGCAATCTCTACCCATGCAGCATGATCTTTCTCGTCCATGTAGACTAATTTAACGCCTGCAGCTTTATATGCATCCTCAAACTTTTTATCTAAATTCTCTACTTGAGCTGTCATATATTTTTCAGCTACTTTACCAGCAGCCATAAGTGCTTTTTGTTGTTTTGAATTTAAAGCATCATATGATTTTTTAGACATTAGAATTGGTTCATACATAAACCATAATCCAAATTTTCCTGGAGGTGTTGCACAAGTTACTTGCTCATAAATTTTGTAACTTACAAAACTTCCTGAACTAGTATTTGCACCTGTTAATACACCTGTTTGAAGACCAGTATAAATTTCAGATGAAGGCATACTTTGAATACCTGCACCAGCTGCTTCTAACATTTGGTTAAATGCTTTTCCTGCAGCTCTCATAACCTGTCCTTTTGCATCGCTTGGATTTTTGATACATTGAGACTTAGAGGCAAATCCACCTCCTAACCAAGCATCAGATAAAACAACAACACCTGCATCAGTTATAATTCTTTTAATTTCAGTCATCATAGGACCTTTATTAAATCTTAATGCGTGATCATGATTTTTTACAGTTCCTGGCATTAAAGTTGCATCAAATTCTGGATGAAATTTAGAAGCATACGCTAAAGGAAATGCAGAAATATCCAATTGACCAGTTGTCATTGGTTTCCACTGTTCTTTTGGTTTGTATAAAGATTTCGCCGGGTAGATTCTTATATCTATTCCAACATTAGCTTTTTTAACCTCATCCGCAATTATTTGAACCATTTCGTGTCTTGGATCAAATGAACCGTCAGCTCTTGGAGTTCCTGGCCATTGGTGACTTGCTTTTAAAGTTACGGCATAAGCAGAACCAATTAAAGTGAACGCAAGAACAAATGAAGTTAAACATAAAGATATTTTTTTTAACATTTAATTCTCCCTCTATTGTTATTTATGATAGTTGTATTAAAATGAAGATATCGATAAGAGTCAAGTTAACAAAAGATACAATTAATTTTTAATACTAATTATGGATGGACCACTTAAAAACTTATTGATAGTTGATTTAACAAGGGTTTTAGTTGGACCATATTGCACAATGATTTTATCAGATTTAGGTGCAAGAGTAATAAAGGTTGAGGCGCCTGAAATAGGAGATGACTCAAGAAAATTTGGTCCTTTTGTTGAGGATTACTCTGCCTATTTTATGTCTCTTAATAGAGGAAAAGAAAGTATAGCTTTAAATTTAAAAGATTCAGATGACAAGAAAATATTTGATAAAATTTTATCTAAAGCAGATATCTTAGTTGAAAATTTTAAACCAGGAACTTTAAAAAAATGGGGATACGGTTGGGAAGAAGTTAACAAAAAGTTTCCTAAATTAATTTATGCTTCAGCATCTGGTTTTGGACAAACAGGTCCCTTAAAAGAATTACCTGCATATGATATGGTGGTTCAAGGAATGGGTGGATTGATGAGTGTAACCGGTCAACCAAATTCAGAACCTACAAGAGTTGGTACCTCAATTGGTGATATTACAGCTGGCTTGTTCACAGCAATAGGTATTAATGCAGCTTTATATGATAGACAAAAAACTGGTAAAGGGATGTATATAGATGTTTCAATGCTTGACTGTCAAATTGCAAT
>CABZSY010000029.1 GCA_902528505.1 uncultured Pelagibacteraceae bacterium | reverse complement strand
TTTTTATTCGTTTAATTTTAACTAAGTTGTCGATACTTCTATTAAGTAATTTTGAACCATAGCCTCGATTGACAAATTGTCTTTTTAAGGCAATAGACACGATACACTTTTCAAAATTAATATTCTCAAATCTTGCATATCCAACTATAATTTTATTTAATTTTCCGATAAATATAAGATCGTTTTTAGATAATTTTTTTTTCTCCAACCACTTTTGGTGAGTTTTGAGTTTTACTTTTTTATTTGTGCCTGTGTGGCCTTGAATTACAGATTGATTATAAATTCTAAGCAAACTTTTGGAGTCTTCTAGTTTGAATTTTTGAATTACTAGTTTTTTTATTAATGTTGTGGTTTTTATCATATTATTTTGATATGAAAATTTAATGAATAAATTATCTATTATTGTACCCTGTTACAATGAAGAAAAGACTATTTTATCAGTCATAGATGAAATAAGACAATTTACCGATAAAGATAAAGAGGTAATAATAGTAGATGATGGCTCGACCGATGAAACTAAAAATATACTTAAAGAAATTAACCAAGAAAATATAAAAATTTTTTATCATGATAAAAATTATGGTAAAGGAAAAGCAATAAGAACAGGTATTCAGGAGTCTACTGGAGATATAATATTAATTCAGGATGCAGATATGGAATATAGCCCCAAAGATTATCCAGTGCTTTTAAGACCATTTAGTGAAGCAGGAGCTGATGTTGTTTATGGCTCACGTTTTATGGGTGGAGCTGGGTATGTGAGATTACATTTCTATTTTCATTTTATTGCAAATAAATTACTTACCCATTTTTGCAATTTATTTACAAATTTAAATATGACAGATATGGAAACTGGTTATAAAGTATTTAAATCGGAGGTTATTAAATCAATAAATTTAAAAGAAAATTCTTTTGGTATCGAACCAGAGATTACAGTTAAGCTAGCAAAAAAAAAATTTAAATTTTATGAGGTTGCAGTAAGTTACAAAGGCAGATCTTATGCAGAAGGTAAAAAAATTACTTTAAAAGACGCATTTTGGGCGGTTTATTGCATTATTAAATATCGTTTTTTTTAATATTTTAATATTTACTTTCTATCATTTATGGTTATGAATTCATTGCCTGGTGATTATTGCAAAGGTGTAATACCCGATTCCATTCCGAACTCGGAAGTCAAGACCTTTAGCGCCAATGATACTTTGTCTTAAGGCATGGGAAAGTAGGACGTTGCCAGGCTATAAACTTCATGAAAAATATAATAATTGTTACAGGTGGGGCCGGTTTTGTTGGCTCTAATCTTATTGAATATCTTCTAAAAAAAACCAAAATGCATATTATTAGTTTAGACAATTATTCTAGTGGTACAAAAAAAAATCATTTTAAAAATAAAAGAGTGAAATATATAAAAAGCCATTCATCTGAAATAAATAATACTCTATCTAAATATAAAAAAAAAATTCATTCACTATTTCATTTTGGTGAGTTTGCACGAATTTTTCAAAGTTTTAATAACTTTGATAAGTGTTTCAAATCTAATTCTCTTGGCACTCAGGCAGTATTTAAGTTTTGTTTAGATAATAAAATTAAATTAGTTTATTCAGCAACATCAGCCAGTCTAGGCAACAAGGGTGAGGATAAAAATCTCTCACCATATGCGTTTACCAAGTCTAAAAATTTAGAATTGCTAGAAAATTTAAAAAAATGGTTTAACTTTAAATTTGAAGTAATTTATTTTTTTAATGTTTATGGACCTAGACATATTCAGGTAGGTGAAATGGCAACAGTAATTGGTATTTTTGAGTATCAATATAGGAAAAATAAAAAACTTACTGTAGTAAAACCAGGAACTCAAACTAGAAAATTTACTCATATACAAGATACTATTAATGTATGTTATGAAGCTTGGATGAAAAATAAATGTGCCCATTACAGTATATCTCATAAAAAGTCTTATTCTATAATACAAGTAGCTAAAATGTTTCAAAAGAAAGTTAGAATATTAAAATCCAGACCAGGAGAGCGTTATGCCTCAGCTCTAACTAAAATATCCCTAAATAACAAAATTATTCAAAGATATGGAAGAATACAATTGAAAGATTATATAACATCGTTTATTAAAAGCACTTAAAATGAAAATTAAAAGCTCACTTAAGTCAATAAAAAAAAGAGACCTTAACTCTAAGTTGGTTAGAAGACGAGGCAGGGTTTACATAATTAACAAAAAATTCAGTTACTTCAATCAGAAACAAAAGTTATTGGAATTATAACAACCTAAATCCGAAAGATCCTGTTGCATTGAATTTATTTACTCAAAAAGATTTATTAGATGCTGTGGAAAAAGCTGAAAGAAGAATAAAAAGAGAAAAAAAGCAGAAGGAAAAACAAAAGCTAAATAGTCTTGCATCTGCATAATGAATAAAATTTATAGACATAAAATTGTAAAAGTGTTAGTTAACCACTTTTTTGGAGGTAGTTATTAAAATAGAAGTTAAAGATAATAATATTGAACAAGCCCTGAGAGTTTTAAAAAGAAAACTTCAAAGGGACGGTTTTTTTAAGGTAATTAAATTAAAAAATACATATGAAAAACCTTCAGAAAAGAAAAAAAGAATTCTTCAAGAGAATATTAAAAGAGTTAAAAAATTAAATAAACTTAAAAATAGAATTTAAGTATACCGCGGGGTGGAGCAGTCTGGTAGCTCGTCAGGCTCATAACCTGAAGGTCGGCGGTTCAAATCCGTCCCCCGCAACCAAATCAAGACTAAATTTTAAATTTAGATTTATCACTATCAACTAAAAAAGCTTTAACTGTTTCTTTTGTAAGTTGGTCGAATGATTTTCCAAAGTTTTCTATTTTTTCAATAATTGCTGGTGGCACAGTAATGATATGACATCCCAATTGTTTTGCTTGTAAGTAGTTATAAGGCTCTCTAACACTTGCCCATAGTATCTCAACATTTTTAAATTTTTTAGCTAATTTAATACTTTTTTCAAATTCTGGCACAGGATCTTTTCCTACGTCCCCTGCTCTTCCAGCAAAAATAGATATGATTACTTTTGTTTTTTTATTTATTAACTTTAAAATCTTTTCAGCTTGTTTAGAATTATAAACAGCTGTTATATTAAGTTTTATATTTTGATCATTTAATTCTTTGATAATTTTACCCATAAATTTACCCTTAGAATTAGCAATTGGTACTTTTACATAAACATTTCTCCCCCAAGTATTTATCTTCATTGCTTGAATTTTCATCTCACTATATTCATCAGCAAATACTTCGAGAGATACCGGTTTACTATTACAAATTTTTAAAATTTTTTTTGAATATGATTTATAATCTTTTGCTCCAGCTTTTCTCATTAAGCTTGGATTGGTTGTAAAACCTTTAACAATATTTTTTTTATTAAATTTTTTAATTTGATTTAATTCTGCTATGTCACAAAATATTTTAGTATTCAAAATTATACCTATAGGTTTTTAGTAATATCTTCTGTCATTTTTTTTGCATCTGCAAACAACATCAAAGTATTTTCTTTATAAAATAGATCATTATCAATTCCAGCGTAGCCAGGAGACAAACTTCTTTTTACAAATAATACAGATTTACATTTTTCAACATCAAGAACTGGCATTCCAAAAATTGGGCTTTGTGGGTCTGTTTTTGCAACTGGGTTTGTTACATCATTAGCGCCTATTACAAATGCTACATCAGCATTTGCAAAATCGTTATTAATTTCCTCTAATTCAAATACCTCATCATATGGAACATTTGCTTCAGCTAATAATACATTCATGTGTCCTGGCATTCGTCCTGCTACAGGGTGAATTGCATAAGAAACTTTTATGTCGTTTTTTTTTAAAGTATCAACCATCTCTCTTAAAGCGTGTTGTGCTTGTGCAACAGCCATTCCATAACCTGGAACAATTATTACTGATGAAGCATTTTTCATTAAAAAAGCAGCATCATCTGCGTTTCCACTTTTAACTGGTCTTTGCTCTTTATTTTGCTGTGAAGCTGATTGCTCTGTAGCACCAAATCCTCCTAAGATAACATTAAAGAACGATCTATTCATTCCTTTGCACATTATATATGACAAAATTGCTCCAGAGGACCCTACTAATGCTCCAGTAATTATTAATGCAGTATTTTCTAAAGTAAATCCTATGCCAGCTGCGGCCCAACCTGAGTATGAATTTAACATTGAAATCACCACAGGCATATCTGCTCCACCAATTGGAATTATTAATAAAAAACCAATTAAAAATGATATACCAAGTAATATCCAAAATAAATTCGATGACTGAGTTGAACAAAGTAGATAAATAATAACAATTATTGAAATTAAAATTAAAGCATTTAGCGGATGTTGACCTTTAAACGTTATAGGTGAACCTGACATTATTCCTTGTAGTTTTAAAAAAGCAATAATTGAGCCTGAAAAAGTTATTGCACCAACTGCTGCACCAATCGACATTTCAATTAAACTGCCAAGTTTAATGTTGCCAGGTGAACCTAAATTAAAAGCTTCTGGATTTAAAAAAGCTGCTATTGCAACAAACACAGCTGCAAGACCAACTAAACTGTGAAAGCCAGCAACTAATTCAGGCATTGCTGTCATTGGAATTTTGTAAGCAATAAAAGCACCAATCAATCCTCCTATCAAAAGAAAGATTAAAACAACAACAAATCCAGTTGAAAAATTACCAACGGATAAAAATGTAACTGTAACTGCAATGGCCATTCCTAAAATTCCAAAGAAATTTCCTTGTCTTGATGTTTCTGGTGAAGACAGCCCTCTTAAAGCTAGAATAAATAATACTCCTGAAATTAAATAAAATATGGCTGATAAATTTGCTGATAACATTATTTATCCTTTTTCTTTTTTTTATACATTGCAAGCATTCTTTGCGTTACTAGAAAACCACCAAAAATATTAACTGCAGCTAATGATATTGCCAAGAATCCAAATATACTTGAGGTATTAAATATACTGTCAGAATTTCCAGATAAACCTGCTATAATTGCCCCAACAATTATTACTGATGAAATTGCATTAGTAACAGACATCAAAGGAGTATGCAGTGATGGAGTTACACTCCAGACAACATAGTATCCAATGAAAATTGAAAGGATAAAAATACTTAATCTGAATATAAAAGGATCTATTTCCATTATTTAATTAAAGTTTTCTCAATTATTTCGTCATCTAAATTAATATTTATTTTTTTATTTTCTTTATCATATAAATTTGAAATAAAGTTAAATACATTTTTTGCGTATAAATTTGATGCAGATGTTGGAAGTTTGTTTAAAATATTACTCTCCCCTATTATTTTAACACCATTTTTATCTACAACTTCATCAACTTTTGTGTGAGCTGTATTTCCACCTTGAATAGCTGCTAGATCATAAATAATCGAACCAGACTTCATATTATTAATCATATCTTCTTTAATAATCACAGGCGCTTTTTTTCCTGGAATTAAAGCTGTACAAATCACAATATCTATTTTTTTTAATGTTTCTGATAATAATTCTTCTTGTTTCTTTTTAAAATCATCTGATGCTTCTTTAGCATAACCACCCTCTGTCTCTAAATTCTCTGCACCTTCGACTGTTAAAAATTTTCCTCCTAAACTTTCAACCTGTTCTTTTGATGCCATTCTAACATCTGTTGCTAAAACAATTGCCCCCATTCGTTTTGCAGTTGCAATTGCCTGTAATCCTGCAACCCCTGCCCCGACTACTAATACTTTTGCAGCTGGGATTGTACCTGCTGCAGTCATCATCATTGGAATTGCTTTTTCAAAATTTGCAAACGATTCTAGTACTGCTTTATAACCCGCAAGATTTGCCTGTGAGGATAATATATCCATAGATTGAGCTCTTGTTATTCTTGGAAGTAATTCTAATGAAAAAGTATTAATTTTTTTTTTAACTAGATTACCTATTTTATCTTTATTATCGTATGGATTCAATACTCCAATAAAAGTTTGATTTTCTTTTAATAAGGAGCTTTTATCATCATCTAATAAACTTAACTGAGCAATAATATCTGCATTAGTTATAATCTCTTTTTCATCTTTTAAAATTGATACTCCTAAATCTCTATATTCATTATCTTTAATTCCTAGATGACTTCCATAATTTTCAGATAGAGAAACTTCAAGACCAAGTGATATATATTTTTTTGCAATTTCAGGAGTAATCGATATTCTTTTTTCAGTTGTTTGATTTTCTAAAATAGAGGCAATTTTCATACATTAATCTTATAGTAAGAATATTGCCATTAGAACCAAAACGCAAATTACTGCGACAGTACCCCACAATACAAACTTTGTAAAATTATTCCAAGTGCTTTTATGGTTTTCATTATCCATAAAAATTATTTCTGTCTTGCTTTAAACTTAGGATTAGTTTTGTTAATTATGTAAACCCTGCCTCGTCTTCTAACCAACTTAGAGTTAAGGTCTCTTTTTTTTATTGACTTAAGTGAGCTTTTAATTTTCATTTTAAGTGCTTTTAATAAACGATGTTATATAATCTTTCAATTGTATTCTTCCATATCTTTGAATAATTTTGTTATTTAGGGATATTTTAGTTAGAGCTGAGGCATAACGCTCTCCTGGTCTGGATTTTAATATTCTAACTTTCTTTTGAAACATTTTAGCTACTTGTATTATAGAATAAGACTTTTTATGAGATATACTGTAATGGGCACATTTATTTTTCATCCAAGCTTCATAACATACATTAATAGTATCTTGTATATGAGTAAATTTTCTAGTTTGAGTTCCTGGTTTTACTACAGTAAGTTTTTTATTTTTCCTATATTGATACTCAAAAATACCAATTACTGTTGCCATTTCACCTACCTGAATATGTCTAGGTCCATAAACATTAAAAAAATAAATTACTTCAAATTTAAAGTTAAACCATTTTTTTAAATTTTCTAGCAATTCTAAATTTTTAGACTTGGTAAACGCATATGGTGAGAGATTTTTATCCTCACCCTTGTTGCCTAGACTGGCTGATGTTGCTGAATAAACTAATTTAATTTTATTATCTAAACAAAACTTAAATACTGCCTGAGTGCCAAGAGAATTAGATTTGAAACACTTATCAAAGTTATTAAAACTTTGAAAAATTCGTGCAAACTCACCAAAATGAAATAGTGAATGAATTTTTTTTTTATATTTAGATAGAGTATTATTTATTTCAGATGAATGGCTTTTTATATATTTCACTCTTTTATTTTTAAAATGATTTTTTTTTGTACCACTAGAATAATTGTCTAAACTAATAATATGCATTTTGGTTTTTTTTAGAAGATATTCAATAAGATTAGAGCCAACAAAACCGGCCCCACCTGTAACAATTATTATATTTTTCATGAAGTTTATAGCCTGGCAACGTCCTACTTTCCCATGCCTTAAGACAAAGTATCATTGGCGCTAAAGGTCTTGACTTCCGAGTTCGGAATGGAATCGGGTATTACACCTTTGCAATAATCACCAGGCAATGAATTCATAACCATAAATGATAGAAAGTAAATATTAAAATATTAAAAAAAACGATATTTAATAATGCAATAAACCGCCCAAAATGCGTCTTTTAAAGTAATTTTTTTACCTTCTGCATAAGATCTGCCTTTGTAACTTACTGCAACCTCATAAAATTTAAATTTTTTTTTTGCTAGCTTAACTGTAATCTCTGGTTCGATACCAAAAGAATTTTCTTTTAAATTTATTGATTTAATAACCTCCGATTTAAATACTTTATAACCAGTTTCCATATCTGTCATATTTAAATTTGTAAATAAATTGCAAAAATGGGTAAGTAATTTATTTGCAATAAAATGAAAATAGAAATGTAATCTCACATACCCAGCTCCACCCATAAAACGTGAGCCATAAACAACATCAGCTCCTGCTTCACTAAATGGTCTTAAAAGCACTGGATAATCTTTGGGGCTATATTCCATATCTGCATCCTGAATTAATATTATATCTCCAGTAGACTCCTGAATACCTGTTCTTATTGCTTTTCCTTTACCATAATTTTTATCATGATAAAAAATTTTTATATTTTCTTGGTTAATTTCTTTAAGTATATTTTTAGTTTCATCGGTCGAGCCATCATCTACTATTATTACCTCTTTATCTTTATCGGTAAATTGTCTTATTTCATCTATGACTGATAAAATAGTCTTTTCTTCATTGTAACAGGGTACAATAATAGATAATTTATTCATTAAATTTTCATATCAAAATAATATGATAAAAACCACAACATTAATAAAAAAACTAGTAATTCAAAAATTCAAACTAGAAGACTCCAAAAGTTTGCTTAGAATTTATAATCAATCTGTAATTCAAGGCCACACAGGCACAAATAAAAAAGTAAAACTCAAAACTCACCAAAAGTGGTTGGAGAAAAAAAAATTATCTAAAAACGATCTTATATTTATCGGAAAATTAAATAAAATTATAGTTGGATATGCAAGATTTGAGAATATTAATTTTGAAAAGTGTATCGTGTCTATTGCCTTAAAAAGACAATTTGTCAATCGAGGCTATGGTTCAAAATTACTTAATAGAAGTATCGACAACTTAGTTAAAATTAAACGAATAAAAA
>CABZSY010000028.1 GCA_902528505.1 uncultured Pelagibacteraceae bacterium | reverse complement strand
TGCCATCAAGACATGAACCGTTATATTTTTTTGGAGGATTATATGCAAATTTTAGTTGAAATGAATGGACTATATTTCTAATTATTTTTGTTTTCGATATGATCGATGCCTCAGTTCCAACATTGTCAGATAATAAACCTTTGTAAGACAGATCTTTTACTTTTAGTGATTTAATTTTAGATTTAACAAATTTTTGATTATACTTTTTTGGAAATTTGATTTTTAAATATGCAATAAATCTGTAAATTTTCCCTGTATCAAGATAGAAAAGATTATAATGTTTAGATAAAGCTTTGGCTAAAGTTCCAGCTCCTGCCGCCGCTGGTGAATCAATTGCTATTTTTAAAATATTTTTTCTTTTAATCACTGTCTCTTCAGTTCATTTAAAATTTTCAGAAAATTTGGAAAAGAGGATTTGATCGAGTCTTTGTCAAAAATTTTCCAATTTCCTCCAAAAGTAGAGGCAGCAATTACACTTGTCATAAATACACGATGATCTTTTAAGTAATTCTTAATTTCAATTTTTTTATTTATATGCAAATTAGGATTTCCATAAATTTTAATCGAGTCTTTAGTTTTTATAGTCTTAATACCCATTAAATTTAAAATTTTGTTGCCCCAATCCAGTCTTGGGCTTTCTTTGTGATTCAATTCTGCAAGATTTTTAAAATAAGACACACCTTTAGCCTTAGCAGCAATTAAAAAAATAACTAAAAATTCATCTATGGCTTTACTATTAATATTTGTAGGACAATTTACAGCTTTTATAGATTTTGCGCTCATAATTTTTATATCTGCAACTCTTTCACCTTTATAAATCTTTTTATTTTTATAATAAATTTTTATGCCCATATTTTTTAATATTGTAATTATTCCTGTTCTTGATGAATTTATGTTGACGTTTTTGATAATTAAAATGGAGTTATCTGACAAAACTGTAAGTGCAATAAAAAATGCACTTGAACTTATATCTGAGGGAATATTGTAATTAATAGCTCTAATTTTTTTTACTTTATTAATTCTTATTTCATCATAGTTTTTTTTATTTTTAATTATTACGGGCAATTTAAGGTATTGGCATAAAAGCTCAGTGTGGTTTCTTGATTTTTTGGCTTTGATTATTGTAGTACCAGTTGTTCTCATGCCTGCAAATATCACTGCACTTTTGCACTGAGCTGAGCCTTTGTTCTCGCTGTATCTAATGGGGGTTAAGTTCTCAGAACCAATCATTTTCAATGGTAAATTTTTAAAATTTTTTAATTTAAACTTAGCTCCAAACTCACTTAATGGATCAGAAATCCTTTTAAAGTCTCTCTTTGATAGGCTTTTGTCTCCTGTCACTTTTATTGAACTTGTGCTATTAATTAACAATCCCAATATTAGTCTTCCTAAGGTTCCAGAGTTTTTGCAATCAATAGATAAGTTCTTCTTATACTTATATCCATTAAATCCTCTGCCATATATTTTGCATTCGTTTTTGTTTAATTTGACTTTAATTCCTAGTTTTTTTATTGCATTAATCGCAGCCAATACGTCATCTGACATTAATAAATTTTTAGATTTTGAAATTCCACTACCTAAAGATGCAAAAAGTACCCACCTTATACTGATACTTTTATCTCCACTTATCGAAATTGTTTTATTAAATTGGCTTATCTTTTTTTTTAGAATTATAAAATTTGACATTAATTTTAGTTAATTTTAAAACTGTCACCAAAGTATGCGTTTTTTGCATTAGTATTTTTAACTAAATTTGAAGGTGTATCTTGTGCAATTATTTTTCCATTGCTTAATATCATTGCAACATCTACACAAGCTAGCAAATCTCTCGCCTGATGGTCACATATACATATAGTTATTTGGTTTTCTTGCTGTAAATTTACAATAATTTCTTGTAACATTTTAATAGTTAGCACATCAAGAGCTGCAAAACATTCATCAAGAAGTAAAACTTTTGGCTCACTAAGTAATGATAAAGCAATTACTAACTTTTTTTTTTGTCCTCCAGACAAAAATTTAGCTTTTATATCCTTAAGATTATCTAGTTCAAATCTCGATAATAAAAAATTGATTCTATCTACTCTTAAATTTTTACTTTCTATAACAATTTCACTGATTGCTTTTAAATTATCGTGTAAGGTCAGGTCATTAAAATAACCTCCATATTGTGGAACATAACCAACTTTGAATTCTTTAGTTCTCAAATAAATAGGATAATTGGTAACATCTTGTCCAGCGATTTTAATTTTTCCACTGTTTGGTGAGATTAATCCTGTAATTAAATTAAATATACTACTCTTTCCAACACCATTTGGACCAAGCATTCCAAAGATTTCACTTTCGTTAATTTTAAAATTAATATTATCCAAGATCAATCTATTTCCATATGACAGTGAAACATTTTCGAGTTCTATTATTGATTTTATATTTTTAAATGATTTTATTCTAAATTTTTTAATTATTGCCATCTATTCAAAATTTTTTATTTTAATTTTTTTTTTATCTTCATACATAAAAATTTTTGTTTTTTTTGTTTCCAGATCAATTTCTACTGCATCTGCTTTTATCATGCTACTTAAATTAGAATATGTAACATTTTTTGACAATAACATTAAACTTCTTACAATTGAGAAATCTAAATAGTCTCCATAAATTTTATCTTTTGAGTTTTCAATTTTTACATTTTTTGAAAAGATTGTGTCGTTGTTTCCTATGTTGTATTTTCCAAAATCTGATTTAATCATAATATTGTTCTTATCTACTAGATTAATTATTCCAACTACATCGGTTAAAAATATTTCATTAGGATTTTGATAATCAATCTCTCCTAGGGATGCTTTAATTATATATTTATTGCCTTTGGAATCTTGAGACTCATATCTTACGTTTTCTATAAAGCTTGAGCTATATGAGAGATTATCCTCCTCATTATTTTCTGTTTTAACAATTTTGTTATCATCAGAAAATTTAGATGGAAAAAATAGAAAAATAGCTATAAAAAAAATCGCTAAGATTAAAGCTATAATTTTTTTATTCATTTATTTAACACCTGATTGCAAAATATTGTGTATGTGAACTATTCCGACTGTTTTTGACTTATTTTTTTTATCATAAACACACAATGAGGTTATTTTTCTACTATTCATGATTGATAAGGCTCTTGCAGCTAATACATTCTTTTCCACGCTTATTGGTTTTCTTGTCATTATTTCTTTGACTTTTATAGAATGTAAATCAATTTTTTTTTCGTTGAATCTTCTAATTTGACCATCTGTTATAATTCCTACAGTTTTCTTTTTTTCATTTTGAGCTAGTAATACGCCTAGTTTTTTTTTGTTTAAAATTTTTAATGCTTTTTTCATCTCAAGTTTATGACTTACAAATGGTATTTTGTTTCCTATTAACATTACATCCTCAACTGTTTTAAGTTGAGCTCCTAAACTTCCAGAGGGATGAATTTTTTTAAAATCTAGTTGACCAAATTTTTTATATTGCATTGATGCTATTGCTAGAGCATCTCCTATTGCCAATTGTACCATAGTGCTAGATGTTGGAACAATATCTCCAGACTCTTTTACAGCCGGTATAAGTATTTTTATATCTGATGCTTTAAATAAAGCTGAATTTTTTTTAGACACTATCCCTATTAATAAAATTTTATTACGATTAGCAAATTGTATTATATTTTTAAGTTCATTGGTATCTCCAGAGTTACTAATAAGAATCAAGATGTCTTTTTTTGAAATACTTCCTAAATCACCGTGTGAGGAATCTCCTGCAGAAAGATTAAACGAAGGTGTTCCAACGGAGGAAAGTGTGGCTGAAATTTTTGATGCAATTATACCACTTTTTCCAACACCACATAATATTACTTTTGATTGACATTTTGCAATTTTAGATACTGCCTGGTTAAATGAATTGTTAATTTTTTTTTTTAATTTTTGTAAAGCTTTTATCTCGAGATTAATTACTTCTTTTGCAACAGCTGTGTAATTATTTTTTCTCATTAATGTGACCAAACATCATCTCTAAATAAAGCTAAATCTAGATCTACCCTGGTTTTTAAAAACTTTAAACAATCTTTATATAACCTAAATCTATTTTCTCTCTCTAGTATTTTTTTTAGTTCTTCGTGAATTTTATGTAAATAAATTACATCATTTGCACAGTACTTAAGTTGAGCTGGTGTTAAATTTCCACCAAAATCTGAATTTTGGAATTGTTTACTTATATCAATGTTTATAAATTCTTTTATTAAAGTTTTTAATGAATGATTGTCTGAATATGATCTTGCGAGTTTTGAAGCTATTTTAGTATCAAGTATATTGTTGGTATCTGTTTTTAAATAATACTTGATATGAGACATATCTGCTCGCCCGTAGTGAAAAATTTTTGTAATGTTTTCGTCTTTTAAAATTTTAACTAAATTAGGTGCGTTATAATTTTCTCTATCAAATTGTACTATATGAGCGTCTGAGTTTCCCGATGATATTTGTATTAAGCATAAAGGGTCTCTCCTAACATTCAGACCCATAAACTCACCATCAACTGCTATTATATTGCCTAAGCTCAAATCATCTGGTAAATCGTTTTTGTGCAGTTGAATATTATTATTCATTCTAAAACATATATATATGAAAGCAAAAAATTGTCTAATTTTTGGTGGTAGTGGTCAAATTGGCAGAAACCTTATTAGAAAACTTACAAAGAGCAACTTTAGAGTAACTGTTGTTACCAGAAACATTCATCAAAAAAGCTACATCATTAAAACGCAAGCTAATGTAGGCTATATTGATATTGTTGAGGCAAACATACATGATGAAAAAAAGATAAGAGCGCTTTTTAAAAAAACAGATATATGTGTTAATTTAATAGGTATATTATTTGAAAAAAAAAAAGCAAATACCTTCAAAAATATCCACACTGTCTTTCCTTCATTGTTAGCAAAACTGTCTAAAGAAAATAATCTTAAACATTTCATTCACTTATCTGCTCTAGGTATTAATGAGGCCAAGGACTCAGAATATGCAAAGAGTAAGCTTGAGGGTGAAAATAAAATTCTTAAAAATTTTCCACTTGCTACAATATTAAGACCTTCAATCGTTTATTCTGTGGATGATAATTTTACGACAAACTTTATGACTTTGTTAAATAGACTTCCATTTTTTCCACTTTATTATAACGGTAAAACTAAATTTTCTCCAATTCATTGCTCGGATTTAACAGATACTATTTATCATGTGATTTCAAATAATATTTACTCTAAAATTATTGAGTGTGTTGGCCCAGAAGTTTTAACTTTTAAAGAAATAATACAAAGACTATTATATTTAATTGGAAAAAAAAGAATTTTAATACCTCTTCCTCTGCCTTTGGCAAAGTTCTCTGCTGGGTTATTTGAAATATTGCCAAAACCTGTCCTTACAAGAGATCAATTAAGACTTTTAAAATATGACAACGTTATTTCAGGAAAATACAAAACTAATTCGGATGTTGGAGTTCCGAGTGTAAGGTACTTCGATGAGGAGGTAAAAAAATATTGTTATATGTGGAGAGAGGGTGGACAGTTTTCAACTGAAAAATATAATTCTGAAACTAGAACGGAGAGAAAGACGAATTAAATTAGGCTGTTTGTATCTTTTTTTCTATAAATTCAGGAACCTCTTCTTTATCAGTTGCTTCCTCTTTTTTACCTTTTGGCTGATATGCATACAGGAGATGCAATTTACAATATGAAAAATCTTTTAGAGATGATCTACCACAAAAGTAAAAAGATTTCTCATCTGGATGACCAATAGGCCATTTGCATGAGCTTTCGTCTAACTCCTCTAATTGTAAAGGATTTTCTGGTTCAAAGTCTTTTTCAATTATTAAAGATTTAAATTTACTTTTACGACCTCTTTTATTTTTTATATTTTTTTCTTCTAAAGAATTTTCGAAATTTTGATTTGAGGTAGCTGCCCTGGTCTTAATTTTTGCAGATAAGTTGAGTCTGTGAGCTTTCCCAATAACAGCATTTCTACTTATCCCACCAATAATTTCTGCAATCTGACTTGCAGTGCTTCCTTTCCCCCAAAGTTCTTTTAATTTTGCTACTTTTTCGTCTGTCCAGCTCATATATCAATATCTTGTGTTAAAATATTTCATAGCAACAATATACTGATATTGAATTTAATTAAACAACCAATATTTCTTAGTTATCAACACATATTGGTTCAACTTATTAGATATTCATTTTCAATCATAGCTTGTATCTAATAATTAAAATTTATAAAAACAAATTAAATTTATGACCTATTTGGCAAAAAACTATAATCGAAAAAAAATTTCCTTTAAGTATGGTAAAGGAAGTTACTTGTTTTCCACTAATAACAAAAAATATTTGGATTTTGTTCAAGGTATTGCTGTAAACTCATTAGGTCATGCACACCCAAAACTTGTAAAAACAATTAATACTCAGTCGAAAAAGTTGTGGCATATATCAAACGCATTTAAAATTCCAGAGGGAGAACAGTTAGCTAGAAAATTATGTAAAAAAACTTTTGCTGATTACGTAATGTTTCAGAATAGTGGTGCAGAAGCAACTGAAGCTGCGATAAAAGTTGCTAGAAGATATTTTTACTCAATTGGTAAAACCAATAAAAACAAAATATTATGTGTTAGAAATTCCTTTCACGGTAGAACTTTGGCTGCAATTTATGCAAGTGGATCAAAGAAAATGACCGAGGGATTTGGTCCAAAGGTAAGTGGATTTGATCATTTTGTCTTTGGAGACCACAAGTCTTTAAAGAAAAAAATTACCAAAAATACAGCTGCTATTATGGTGGAAACGATTATGGGTGAGGGTGGAATTAAAGTAATACCTGATTGGTGTTTAGTGGAGTTGAGAAAATTATGTAATCAAAAAAAAATATTACTAATTTTAGATGAGGTTCAGTGTGGAATAGCCAGATCTGGTGACTTTTTTGCATTTGAAAAATCTAAAGTAAAGCCAGATATTGTACCAATTGCAAAAGGAATTGGAGGTGGATTTCCTATTGGAGCAGTTTTAATGAATAAGAAAGTAGCTGCTGGGATGACACCAGGAACACATGGTTCAACTTTTGGTGGCAATCCATTAGCAATGGCTGTTGGAAATACTGTAATGGATATAGTTTCAAAAAAAAAATTTTTGAAAAATATTAAAAGTATTTCTAAATATTTTTTTTTAAAATTGAATAATTTTAAAAAACTTTATCCAAATATAATAAAAAATATAAGAGGCAAGGGACTCTTAATAGGAATTCAGCTACATACAGACCAGACAAAATTTATAAAAAAACTTATGGACAATAAGTTATTAACTATACGTGCAGCAGAAAATGTGGTCAGAATTTTACCACCACTAAATGTTAAAAAAAACGAAGTTAATCAAGCTTTGAAAATAATAAAAAAAGTTTGCGAAGAATTAAATTAAAATGAAACACTTTATCAATTTAAAAGATATTCCATCTAAAGATCTTAAAAAAATAATAATAGATGCAAAGAGAAGAAAAAATTTAAGAAAAAAACTAAGCACACTCGAGGTTGATAAAGGTGCTCCTTTGAAGGGGAAGCTGCTTATCCAAATGTTTGAAAAGTCAAGTTTACGGACCAGATTAAGCTTTTATCTAGCAATTAAACAACTTGGAGGAGGAACTTTAACTCTTAGATCAAATGAACTTCATCTTGGGCAGGGTGGTGAAAGTATTGCGGATACTGCAAAAATTCTCTCAACATACGGGGATGGATTTATGCTGAGAACTGATAGTGACAAAAAAGTTGAAAATTTTAGAAAATATCTTTCAATCCCAGTAATAAATGGTCTTAGTCCATCATCTCATCCGACTCAGGTTTTATCAGATGTATTTACGGTTGAAGAAATAAAGAAAAAACCCATTTCAAAACTGAACATTTGCTGGATTGGAGACTCTAATAATGTTTTAGAAAGTCTTATTTCAGCATCAGTTAAATTTTCATTTAAATTGAGCATAGGCTGTCCAAGAAAATTTGAACCCAGCACAAAAGTAAAAAACTGGGTTAAAAAAAATAAAAAGAAAATTTTTATTTACAACGATCCAAAAAAAGCAGCTTCAAATGCAGATGTAATTTTTTCAGATAAAGTAATTTCTTTAAATGATAAAGTTCATAAGAAAAAAAAAATAGCTCAATTTAAAAAATTCAAAATTGATAAAAAACTAATGAGATCTGCAAAAAAAAATTGTATTTTCTTACATTGTCTTCCAAGAGGAAACGAAGTATCTGATGATATTTTTTTAGGAAATAAATCCCATGTCTGGCAACAAGCTCTAAATAGAGTTCATGTTCAAAAAAGTATTTTATTATACTGTTTTGGAAAACTAAGGTAATAGTAAAGGATTATCTGAGTTTTGGTTCAGATATTTAATTACAGAGGCTCTATCTTTTTCTTTTCTTAATCCTGCAAAAGCCATCTTAGTTCCTTTGATCCATTTAGCAGGTTTGATTAAATAACCGTTAAGCTCTTCGAGTGTCCATTCTTTATCATAAGATGCTAATGCCTTTGAATATTTGTAGTCCTCAACTATACCAATTTTTCTTCCAACAACATTATACAAAGCAGGACCAATATTATTTTTTCCACCTTTAACAATAGAGTGACATGCGGCGCATTTCTTAAAAACTTTTTCACCGTGAGTTAGATCGCCCATAGCCATTAATGCATCAATATCGATTTTCTCCTCTATACTTGCTTTTGTAGAGGATGAAACCGTTTTTGCTTCTTCTACATCCACCGCATAACCTGGAGTTTCTGGTTTTTCTACATGAAAAATAATATCTGATAATTTTCCAATACCTATCACTAAAAGTGCAACCATTAAAACTGCAGCAACTATTTTATTAATTTCGAAAGAATCCATTTTTTATTAAATAATTTTGAACATATATCACGATAAATTAAAAATTTATCAAAATTATCTGTATAAATTTGCCTCTATTAGTAATTAATAGGTATAATTAATTCAGTATTTATGAAAACTTTGATCATTATACCATCCAGACTGGGAGCTACAAGATTGCCTGGAAAACCTTTGTTAAAGATTAATAATAAATCAATAATTTCACATGTTTTTAAAAGAGCTCAAGATGCTGATATTGGAGATGTAGTAGTAGCTAC
>CABZSY010000027.1 GCA_902528505.1 uncultured Pelagibacteraceae bacterium | reverse complement strand
TTATTTACTATAAACTTGAACGAGTTAGCAAATATTCCCTTCTAGAAATATATAGGCCACTAAGAACGATGATAAATAAACCCAAATAAGTCCAATTATCAGGTAATTCATGAAAGAAATAGTAACTTATGAGTATATTCGTAATTATCTCTGTATAGCCTAAAGGAGCTAATTTAGATGCATCAGCGTATTTTAGAGATAATATGAGGAAAAGATGCGCTACGGAGGCTATAAGGCCTATTAAAGACATTAAAATCCATTGATTTGACGTAGGATTAACCCAAACCGAGGGCATAAACAGGCTAATTATAATAGTTCCTATCAAACCTGATAGTAAAAGAGTTAAAAGTGGATTATCTGAAGTACTCAATTTCCTTGTGATTATAAGATAAAATCCATAACAAATTCCATTACCTAATGCGGCCATTGTAGCTAAATTAAGTTCAATAAAGCCAGGTCTTATTACAATTAATGTTCCAATAAATCCTAAAGACACAGCGGTCCACCTTTTCACCCCTACTTTCTCATTTAAAAAAAATGGAGATAAGGCTGTAACACAAATTGGAGCAACAAAAGCTAAAGTTAAAGCTTTAGGAAGTGAAATTTCTGATATCGCATAAAAGAACAAATAAGTAGAAAAAACAAAAATTAATCCTCTAATTAATTGAAGGGCAGGTTTTTTTGTCCAAACAAATGAATGCCTATAAAAGATAAGCATTAAGGATAATGTAAAGACTACAGTAAAAAAATATCTTGCCCAAGTTATTTGCAAAACATCCATAGATGAGCTTAAATATTTAGCAAAAGCATCCATGACAGGAACAATCATCCAAGCAGATGCATTTAAAATTATTGCCTTCATAAAAGAAGGATATAGTTTAATAGAAGTACTTTAAAGCAAAGAATACAACAATTGGTAACGTTATAAATGACATAATTGTTGAAACTACGATCATACTTGCAATACTATCAACAATTTTTTTAGGTGAATACATTGAACCAATTAAATAAGTTAAAACTGCACTTGGCATAGCACATTGAATTAAAAATACACCTGCTGCAAAACCAGATAAATTAAACATTTTTATAATACCTAGTCCAATTAAAGGGCCAATAAAAACTCTACATATTGAAGAAATAAATGCAGATTTAAAAGAAAAAACCTTTAATCTTGTAAGGGCTATACCTAAAGACATCAATATTAAAAATATTGCTGTATAAGCAGTAATCATAGTTGTATTAACTAAAAAAACTGGGGTTTCAATTTCATAATATATAAAGATAATTGAAATTATTATTGCATAGACAGGTGGGCTTTGAAGTAAAAGCTTAAAACTAAATTTTTTACTGGCTAAGAAAACATTTATTGTAAAATGAAAAAATATAACTAACGAAGAAATGGTTGCTGCAATACCTAAGCCTAAATTACCATAAGCAAATAAACAAATTGGTAATCCCATATTACCGACGTTTGGTAAAACAAATGGAGGAAGTTCTCGTACTATTTCTTTTTTTAAAAAAATTAAAAAGATTATACCTACTAAAGCAAAGGCGAATATTGCAATTAATGAATACCAAAAATACTCGATAAACATTGAGAATGTGACCCCAGTGGTAGTGATAGCGTAAAAAACCATTGCAGGGCTTCCAATATTAGCAGCAAAATTTGTTATAAAAGAAGTATCTAATTTAGGATTTTTTTTACCAATAAAATAACCAATACCAACCATAAAAAAAACAGGAAATAAAACTTCAAAAAGTTTTAAATAAATATCCATTAACCTAACACTCTAATAAGTGTTGGCGTTTTTAAAATATTTTTATTTTTTTTAAATATAGATAAACAATTTTTGGAATTTATCTCAGATGTTTTGTGGGTTATGATTACTATTGTTGCTTTATTTGTTTTTTTATCAGGTGTTTGGATAAGTCTTTTTACAGATATTTTATACTTTGCTAAACGTTTAGTAATTTGAGATAAAACGCCAGGTCGATCCCTCACCTCAAACCTTAAATATAGTGAATTTGTATAATTGTTTATATTATAAGATTTTAGAGCTTTTAATTGCGCAAAAGGAATTCCAAAAGGTTTTTTAACATTTCCTTTAAGTATGGACAATAAGTCAGAAAGTAGAGAAGATGAAGTAGGACCAGGACCTGCACCTTCACCTTGATGGATGCTTTCACCGACTGGCTTACCTTCTATAATTACTGCATTCATTACGCCATTAACATTACCAATATAAGATTTTTTATTAACTAAACATGGGTGAACAGTTTCAAAAAGTTGATTATTTTTTAATTGAGTTATTCCAAGAAGTTTTATTCTTAAATCCAATTGATTAGCGATTTTTATATCTTTTAATTCAATCTTTTCTATTCCTTCCATTAAACATTTATCGTGAGATATTTTAGTATTAAAAGCAAGCGCAGATAAAATTCTTACCTTTGCAAAAGCATCAAAACCATTTAAATCTAGTTTAGGATTGCCTGGTTCAGCATAGCCAAGTTTTTGTGCTTTAATAAGAACATTATTAAATTTTTGATTAGAATTCTCCATTTCAGATAAGATATAATTTGAAGTTCCATTTAATATTCCATAAATCTTTGAGATATTGTTTGTTGCTAATCCCTCCTTAATTGATCTTAAGATTGGGATACCTCCTGCTACAGAAGCTTCAAACTCTAAGTTAATGTTATTTTTTTCAGCTAATTTTGCTAAATAATTTCCATGTTTAGAAATTAATGCTTTATTTGGTGTAATGACGTGAACCTTACTTTTTAAAGCTCTCTCTACAATCTTTTTAGATATACCATCGGATAATCCTATTGCCTCAAATAAAATATCAACTTTATGTTTTTTAAGTATATCAAGAGGATTAGTATAAAAAATTCTCTTATTAATTTTAAATTTTCTTTTTTTTTTAATATTTTTAGCAGATATCGCAACTATATTTATTTTCGTGCCTGTCTTAATTTCAATAACTTTTTTTTTGTGATTTAACTCATTAAGCAAATAGATACCAACTTGTCCTAAACCAACTACAGCAATATTATATATTTTTTTCATTCACTAATATCAGGATAATTACTTTTTTTTGTATAGTCTTCTATATATATTTTATACTCCTCCAAAGTCATTGTGGTTATATCTTTTGATTTTTTTAATATTTTTGAAAGTTTTTTTTGCTCCTCATTCTTCTGAATAGAGTCTTTAGTCCAAAATTGAGAATCTTTGCTTAAAGAACAATTATTAATAAATAATATTAGAAATAAACTTAATATTAATCTCATATTAATCCAGTTGTTTCAGGATAGCTGTATCTATTATTTAGACTTTGTACTGCTTGACCTGCTCCACCTTTTATTAAGTTATCTATAGCTGATAGTATAATAATTTTATTATTAAATTTTGACTTACAGACTGAAATTAGACAATTGTTAGTATTAATAACATCATTTGTGCTTATGGGAGTATTTGATTTGGAAATCTTCACAAATTTTTCTTTTTTATAAAATTTTGATAATAAACTTATTACTTTTGATTGATTTACATTTTTATTTAAATCTAAATAAATTGTACTTAAAATACCTCTAAACATTGGAGATAAATGAGGTGTAAAACTTACCTCAATTTTTTTCTTAGTAAACTTTTTTAACATCTGATCAATTTCTGAATTATGTCGATGACTTCCAACACCATATGCACTTAAGGATTCATATAAATTTTTATTTTTATATTTTTTAAGAATACCTCTTCCAGCACCAGAATATCCAGATTTCGAGTCTATTATAATATTTTTAAAATTAATTAAATTTTTATTAAACAAAGGGATGAGTGGTAAAAGAATAGATGTTGGATAACAGCCAGGACTTGAAATAATATTATACTTTTTAAGTTCTTTTCTATTAATTTCTGGAAGTGAATAAATACTTTTTTTTATAAGTTTAACGGCTCGATGATTCTGCTTATACCATTTTTTATATTCTGAAGCTTTTTCAAGTCTAAAATCTGCAGCTAAATCTATTAATATATTTTTTTTATTTAAATATTTAGATATATCTTGAGCTTCACCATTTGGTAGAGCAGTGAAAATTATATCAACATCTTTTAATAAATTTTTATTAAATTTTTTTATTTTAGGTAATTTATATTTTGATAATGACTTTTCATAAGAAGAAATACTCTTACCTACAGAGGAATTACCACATAGATATTTTATGTTTATATATTTGTGCTTAACTAATATTTTAATTAATTGAGTACCGATATATCCAGTAGATCCAGCGACTAACGCATTAAGCTTAGGCATTTTATATTATAACAGTTAAATATTAAAAAAAAATTATCTTTTAGAGAATTGGAAGCTTCTTCTAGCTTTCTTTCTACCAGGTTTTTTCCTCTCAACAGCTCTAGAGTCTCTAGTAGTAAGTTTTTCAGTTTTTAATGTACTTTTTAAATTTTCATCAAACAAAACTAATGCTTTAGATATTCCATGAACCATTGCACCAGCCTGACCAGTCGGTCCGCCGCCTTTAACACTACATCTAACATCATAATCTGTAGACTGATTTATAATCTCAAAAGGTCTTGTAATCTGCATTTTATGAGTTTCGTCCGCAAAATAATCACTAAATAATTTCCCATTTACATATATTTTACCAGATCCTTTTTTCAACCAAACTTTCGCAATAGAAGTTTTTCTTCTTCCAGTAGCGTATTTACTGTCTTTAAAATCTAATTTAAGTTTAGGGGATTTTGAAGAAGTTTGAGTATTTTCCATATTAGTTTCTAGCTAAATTTTTACTGTTCAATTTATTTAATTCAATAACCGTAGGATTTTGTGCAGAATGCGGGTGATCATTGCCTGTATAAATTTTTAGTTTAGTTAATTGTTTTCGACCTAAGACACCTCCAGGCAACATTCTTTTAACTGCAAGTTTTAAAGTTTCACCTGGTTTTTTATTATGTAATTTTTCAGGCGTAGCAATCTTAATTCCACCGGGGTGACCTGTATGTCTGTAATACTTCTTATCTTGAAACTTTTTTCCTGTGAATTTTACTTGTTCAATATTTTTAACAACAACAAAATCACCATCATCCATATGTGGAGTATATGTAGTTTTATTTTTTCCTCTTATAATATTTGAAACAACAGTTGCCAATCTACCAACAACTGCGTTAGTTGCATCAATTTCATACCAAGATGATGTTATTTGGTCTTTTTTAAGGAATTTCGTCATTGTGCGAGGATTAATACTATTATTAAAATCAATGTCAATTTTATATTTACCTTGAAAATAGCTCTTAATTTGATAAATATATTATGCCGATTTGATCCTATTGCGGGCTTTAAACTGCTAAAAAGGAATTTTCATAAATTATCGGTAGGCATTTGAACTATATTGTGCGCCTAACATTAAGTTGAAGCACTAAAAAAGGAGAATATATGAGTAATAAAAGAAATAATCCTGAAACCATTGCAGTGCATGGTGGGGATTACCGTAGTGACCCTGCAACAAATGCTGTTGCTGTGCCTATATATAGAACTACATCTTATGAGTTCAATAGTACAGAGCATGCAGCTAATTTGTTCTCACTAAAAGAGTTTGGAAATATTTATACCAGAATAATGAATCCAACAAATGATGTACTGGAAAAAAGAGTTGCTGCTCTTGAGGGTGGTTTAGCCTGTGTGACTGTTTCATCAGGTCAAACAGCTTCGTCTTTTGCTGTATTAAATGTTGCCCAAGCTGGTGATAACATTGTAAGTTCTACTGATTTATATGGCGGTACCGTATCATTGTTTAATAACACACTTAGTAAACTTGGAATAGAGATAAGATATGCAGATCCAAGTGATCCTAACAATTTTGAAAAACTAATTGATGATAAAACACGTGCCTTTTATGGTGAAACTCTACCTAATCCATATTTGAGAGTTTTTCCTATTAAAGAAGTTTCAGATATTGGAAGAAGATATAATATTCCTCTTATAATAGACAATACAGCTGCCCCAGTAATCTGTAAACCCATAGAACATGGAGCCGCTGTGGTTATTCATTCTTTAACAAAATATATTGGTGGACACGGAACAGCAATTGCTGGGAGTATTATTGATAGTGGGAATTTCGATTGGACAGCTAATCCTAAAAGACAACCATTATATAATGAACCAGATGCAAGTTATAATAATGTTTTATGGGGAAAAGCAGTGCCAGAGATGACAGGTGCCAATGTTCCTTTTGCTGTACGTGCTAGAGTTTGCTTGTTGAGAGATCTAGGATCAGCCTGTGCTCCTGACAACGCTTTTGCGATTATACAAGGTCTTGAGACTGTTGCATTAAGGATGAAACAGCATTGCGAAAATGCACAAAAGGCTGTTAATTTTTTAAAAAAACATAATGAAGTAACTAAAGTAATTTACTCAACTGAACATGACAAGCATATTTCAGATAGAGCTAAACAATACTTAAAAGGTGGAAATGGACCAATGGTTGGTATTGAGTTAAAAGGCGGGATAGAAGCAGGTAAAAAATTTATTGAGTCCTTAAAAATGTTTTATCATGTTGCAAACATTGGTGATGCTAGAAGTTTAGCTATACACCCAGCAAGTACAACTCACAGTCAATTAAATGAAAAAGAGCTTATAGCATCGGGTGTAACACAAAGTTATGTTAGACTATGTATAGGTATTGAACATATAGATGATATTATTGAAGATTTAGATCAAGCTTTAAATAAATCCTCAAAAGGTAAGCTTAAAGCAGTTAGTTAGTTCTGGTATTTATAAAGAAAAAATAAATAGAAGAAGTTACTAAAAAAATGGAACTTACTTGGTGCACAGCTGCGACATAAATATGTGCACCAAGTACAATTGTTAAAATACCCAAAATAATCTGTAAAATCATAAAAAAACCCAAAATATTAACTGGTCTATAAAGTTTAGTTATTTTACTTTTGTATACTTTAAAAAATATCAATACATAAAATAACCCAATTAAATATGCTAGGTTTCTGTGAATAAACTGTACTAATGAGGGATCACTAAAAGCAGATAGTTTAAATAAATTTTCAACATTATTATCATTGGGAAAATAAGTATTTCCCATGAGAGGCCAAGAATTATAAATTTTTCCTGCATCCATACCTGATACAAATGCACCAATTACAATCTGTATTAATATTACAACTAAAAATATGAATGGAATAATTGAATTCATTCCATTTGTAACCTGTTTATAATTTTGATATTTTAAGTAATTCCAAAAAATTAATGATAAAATCAAAAAGGCAATTAACAAATGAACAGATAATCTGAAGTGACTAACGTCTACCCTGTCAATTAAACCGCTGCTAACCATATACCAACCAATAAAGCCTTGGAAACAAATAAGAAAAAAAATAAAATATAAATTTAATATTTTTTTGATTTTTAATTTAAAGGAGAAATATATGAGTGGTATTAAATAGCATAAGCCTATTACTCTACCTAAAAATCTGTGAGCCCATTCCCACCAGAAAATAACTTTAAATTCTTGTAATGTCATGTTGAAATTCTGTAACTTAAACTCAGGTATTTCTTTGTACAAATTAAAATATAACGTCCAATCCGTCTGATTTAAAGGAGGTAACAAACCAGAAAATAATTGCCATTCCGTTATTGAAAGACCAGAATCTGTCAGTCTAGTTAAACCACCAACTACAATCATGATAGAAATCATAATAAACATTGTAATTAACCAAAAAGATAATTGATTATTAATCTTTGTATTAACTGTATACATGAGCGTTTAAATATAATATTTTTTTAATAATCCAAATATATAAATGTCGCCTTTAAAGAGAAAAAAATTAAGTAAAATTAGAATTGAATTAGATAAACTTGACAATTCTCTCATTAAAATCATAAAAAAAAGAACAAATCTTGTTAAAAAGGTTCTTAAATTAAAAGACAAAAAAAACCAAATTATTGATCAAAAAAGAATAAATATTATTTTAAGAAATATCAAAAAAAAATCCGTTAAAAATAAAATTGACCCAAGAATAACGAATAGAATATGGAAGAATATGATTTGGGCTTATATTGACTTCGAAAAAAGAAACTTCAAAAAAAAATAGTTATTTACTGTGTGGAGGTAATTTTTTTTCAATAAACATCTCATGTTTCCTGGTATCAGGATTATATTTTTTAGCTGAAAGTTTCACTTTAGCTTTTTCACCGCCAGCAGGTTTTTTTACGTAATAAAAGAAAGAGCTGTCGGGCTTAGCTTCTGGAACTAGTCTTACTTTAACATGAGTTTTTTTTGCCATATTATTTTAATTCTTTTATAATTTTAGAAATCTTAACTAATTTATTTTTTAAGTTTTCAGCTTTTATAGATTTATCTGCAATTTCGTCAAGCTTTAAAGAAACTTCACTATTTAGTATCTTTTTTACACCATTAATTGTCATACCTTGCTCCTTTAAAAGAAACTTAACTTTTTTCAGTAAATTAATTGTTTTTTCATCGTAATATCTTCTATTAGAGTTTAATATTTTTGGTTTAATCTGCTTAAATTGTGTCTCCCAAAATCTAATTATGTGAGTTGGAAGAACGCCATTTTTATTTGCTTGAAGTTTTAAAATTTTTGCAACTTCTCCAATAGTTTTGTAAGCACTTTCAGACTTATCCATTTTCTTTCTTATTAATAAATTCTTTAAATTCTTTTGATGGCTTAAATAAAACAACCTCCCTACTGGATATAACTTTTGACTCCTTAGTTTTAGGATTTCTTCCTATTCTTGATTTCTTTTGTCTTATAGAAAAAGTGCCAAATTTTGATAATTTTAATTTTTTTTCAGATTTAATATTAGATACAATTGTTATTAAAAAATCTTCAATAAGATTTTCAGAAATTTGCTTAGAAAAACCAAGCTGCATATAAACTAGATTAACTAAGTCTTTTTTAGTTAAGTTTATTCTCATTTAAATATTGTGTTTTATTTTTTCTATCAAATTACCTTTTACAATTCTATGACAAACATCAAGTGAGTTTGAAAATCCCACATAATCGGTTCCACCATGGCTTTTAACTACAGGCGAGTCTAAACCAATAAATATTGCACCATTATACAATCTTGGGTCTAATCTTTTTTTAAATTTTTTCAGATTTGATATATTCAATAGTGCGGAAATTTTACCCATAATGTTTCCAGTCATTGTTTTTTTCAATTCACCTGTTATAAAATTTGCTGTACCTTCAGCAGTTTTTAATGCCACATTTCCTGTAAAACCATCAGATACAATTACATTTACATCTCCATCCATTAGATGATTTCCTTCAATATAGCCTGCAAAATTATAATTATTAGAATTTTTTTCATTTAAAATTTGGAAAGTTTCTTTAATTGTCTCATTTCCTTTTAATTCCTCGGATCCAATATTCAATAATGCCACATTAGGTTTGTCATCAGGATATAGTGATGTGTATAAAGAAGCGCCCATTATTGAAAAATCTATCAAATTTTTTGAACTACATTCAATATTTGCACCTAAATCTAAAACCACGCTCATCCCTTTTTTATTTGGCCAAAGAGCAGACAATGCAGGCTTATCAATATTTTCAATCATTTTTAAATTAAGTTTAGCAACAACCAATAAAGCTCCAGTGTTTCCAGCCGATATAACTATATCAGCTTTTTTTTCTTTAACACTCTGAATAGCAAGCCACATACTGGTTTCTTTGCCCCTCTTCGCACCTTCTAAAGGACTATCTGTACTTTTTATTACTTTATCAGTGTGTATAATTTCGTAAAATTTGTTGTCAATTTTATCTTTGATTAATTGAAGAATTTGTTTTTGATCTCCAAAAATTTTGTAAAAAATATTTTTATTAGATTTATTATTTAAAATAATTCCATCAATAATTTTCTTAGGTGAACCATCACCTCCCATTGCATCAACTGCAATTTTAATCAAATCAGACATATTTTTGATATATTATACTACTCTTTT
>CABZSY010000026.1 GCA_902528505.1 uncultured Pelagibacteraceae bacterium | reverse complement strand
TAAAAAAAATGGTTAAACAACGCGCCGAATCGATTGATATATATAAAAAAAATAACCGTAATGATTTACTAAAGGTTGAACAAAATGAATATGATATTTTAACTGGATTTCTACCAAAACAACTTGGAGAAGAGGAAACCAAAAAAATCTGTTCAGATTTAATTGCTAAACTGGGCGCTAATTCAATAAAAGATATGGGTAAAGTAATGGGGGAGTTGAAGAAAACCCATTCGGATGAAATTGATTTTGCTAAAGCAGGTCCGATGATCAAAGATTTATTGAATAAATAATGAAGTATCCAAAAGAATATCTTGAAGAAATTAAGACAAGGTTAAAAGTATCAACTGTTGTTTCAAAAACTGTTTCCTTAAAAAAAAGGGGAAAGGAGTTTGTTGGTTTGTCTCCATTTAAAAACGAAAAAACACCTTCATTTACTGTGAATGATGAAAAGGAGTTTTATCATTGTTTTGCAACTTCAGAACATGGAAATATTTTTGATTTTGTAATGAAAATTCAAAATCTTAAATTTGGTGAGGCAGTAAAACATTTAGCTCAATTAGCTGGAATGCAGCCCTATATGTTCTCAAAACAAGACGAAGTAAGAGAAAAAAAATGGAAAGAATACCAATCAATCTTTAGCCAGTATGTAGATTTTTATCACAGTGAATTATTAAAAAATGAGAGTTATTCTATTGCAAGAGATTATTTAAAAAATAGATCTTTGACTAAAGAAGAAGTTAAAAAATTTAAAATAGGATACATAGAAAAAAATCCAAATTTCTTTGAGAAATTTAAAGATAATTATAGTGAGCAAACTTTAGTTGAAACAGGTTTATTTTACTTAGATGAAAAAAAGAAAATATATGTTGAAAGATTTAGAGGACGATTAATTTTTCCAATCAATAATATCTCGGGTCGACCAATAGCTTTAGGGGGGAGAATAATCGAGAAGGTAGATTACTTGGCTAAATATATAAATTCCCCTGAAACAAATTTTTTTAAAAAAGGGTCTAATTTATATAATTTAGATTTAGCTCGAAAACTTTCTAATAAAATAGATCATATCTACTTAGTTGAGGGCTATATGGATGTTGTTGGTTTAAGTAAAAATGGGATTGATAATGCAGTTGCTAATCTTGGAACTGCTTTGACTGATAAACAAATTTTAACTCTTAACCAGTTTTTTGATGACATTATTATTTGCTTCGATGGTGATGAAAGTGGTTATAAAGCTGCATTAAGAGCAGCAGAAAACTCTATTAAAGAATTAAAACCAGAAAAAAATATTTCATTTTTATTTTTACCAGACAAGGAAGACCCTGACAGTTATGTTAATAAAAATGGTAAAGCTAATTTCATTGATTTTACTAAACAAAATAAACTTTCTATCCATCAATTTATCTTTAGTCATTATAAAAAACAAACAGAAAATAATCCTTCTTCATTAGCAATTTTTGAAAAAAAATTGAGAAGTATTGCAAGCAAAATTAAAGACGATTTTATAAAAAAATACGTGCTAGAATATTTTTTAGAAAAAATTGCAGAATTAACACCACATTCTAATCAAAATAAGAAAAAATTTTTTAAAAAAAGAACCAAATCGCTAGATACAACCAAGAGGCATTTCAATGAAAGTCAATCATTGACTGGGGTAGAGCTTAAAGAGTTTTCTTTACTGTTTTTAGTGATCAATAATTTAAATTTGCTACAAGCAAATATACATTTAATAGAAAATATTAAGTTATTTACTGAAGTTAATAAAAAAATATTTGAACTAATAATTGAGAAACTAAAATCTGGAGAGCAAATTATAATTGAGGATTTAAAGTTAGATAACCAATTGTTAGAAAAAATAAATAAATTTGCACCTATAAAACATATTCTTAAAAATCAAGCTAATGATGATCAAAAAAATATTGAGTTGTTAGAGGATATCTCAAGAGATTTAATGAATTATGATCTTGAGTTTAGAATCCGAGAGCTAGAATCGAAATTTTCAGTTGATATGAGCGAGACTACATTTAATGAGCTTAAAGAGCTTAAAAAAAAGCAAAATCTCAATTAATCCAAGCAATTTAGTCATGGATTTTTACAGATTTGATATTATATAAGACTTCCAAACTTTTATTGTCGTGGAAAGAATTATTACAAAATCATTTGCAAGACTTATGGGTCGTGGGACTCACAGAGGTTTTATAACCTATGAAGAATTAAGCAAATCTCTTGGAAAAAGAAATTTATCTGATGATAATCTAGCTCAAGCTTTCATTCATATTTTGGATGATAATGTTTCCTTAGTTGAAAAAAAATCTGATTTTAAAGTCTTAAGAAAAAAAGAAAATTCAAATAAAGAAGAAGGTAAAACAATTGAGAAAAGTGATGATCCTATAAGAATGTACCTTAGAGAAATGGGTGGTGTTGAACTTCTTTCTAGAGAGGGTGAAATTGCAATTGCTAAAAGAATAGAGGCTGGAAAGGATGTAATGTTAATCGCCCTTTCTCAAAGCCCGATAACTGCTCAACAATTTTTTGAGTGGAATGAAAAATTACAAAAAGATGAAATTTTAGTTAGAGAGATCATAGATATTGATACTAACTATATGGAAGATGAGTCGACGGGCCCTAGCGCTAAACAAAAAAATGCTGGAGAGACAGATAAGGAAGAAGGTTCTTCAGATGAAGATGATGATTTTAATCCAACACTTGCTGCTATGGAAACTGAAATAAAGCCAAAAGTATTAAAAACAGTAAACACTCTAACTAAAGAATATACGAAATTAATAAAGTACCAAAAAGAAAAATTAAATTGTGTTTTAAATTCCCAAAACTTTTCAACAGCAAAAGAAAAAGGTTATGAAAAAATTGTAAATGATATCTTGGAAAATATCAAATCACTCCAATTATCACCATCTGTTTTGGAGGAACTTGTTCAAAAACACTACATAGAAAATAGAAAAATTATTTCCTTAGAAGGCAATCTATTAAGACTTGCAATGGATCACAAAATACCAAGAAGTGAATTTATAAAATTTTATATAGGAAATGAAATAAATCCCAATCTCAAAAAATTCTTAGATACCAATATTGTATGGAAGCAGTTTTTTACCAAAAATAAAGAAGAATTTAAAAATATAAGAGAAAGATTAATTGAAATTAGCAATAAGCTTGGAATTTCAGTAACAGATTTCAAAAAACTGGTTAGTAGAGTTCAAAAAGGAGAAAAAGAGTCTAGAATTGCAAAAAAAGAGATGGTTGAAGCTAATTTAAGGTTAGTAATTTCAATAGCAAAAAAATATACGAATAGAGGTCTACAATTTTTAGATTTAATTCAAGAGGGCAATATAGGTCTAATGAAGGCAGTAGATAAGTTTGAATATAGAAGAGGATATAAGTTTTCAACCTATGCCACTTGGTGGATCAGACAAGCTATTACAAGATCAATTGCTGATCAGGCAAGAACTATTAGAATTCCTGTTCACATGATTGAAACAATTAATAAAATTGTAAGGACTCAGAGATTAATACTTAGTGAATTTGGTAGAGAAGCCACTCCAGAAGAGTTAGCTCAAAAATTAAGAATGCCACTAGATAAAGTTAGAAAGGTCTTAAAAATTTCAAAAGAGCCAGTTTCACTAGAAAAACCAGTTGGAGATGAAGAGGATAGTAGTTTAGGAGATTTTATTGAAGATACAAAAGCGTTAGCTCCATTGGAACAAGCCATAAAATCAAATTTAGGAGAAGCAACAACCAAAATATTATCTACACTTACACCAAGAGAGGAAAGAGTTTTAAGAATGCGATTTGGAGTAGGCATGAATACAGATCATACTTTAGAAGAGGTAGGATTACAGTTTTCTGTTACGAGAGAAAGAATTAGACAAATCGAGGCTAAAGCTCTCAGAAAGTTAAAGCATCCTAGCAGATCTAAACAACTTAAAAGTTTCTTAGAAAGCTAATACTGGGCCGTTAGCTCAATAGTAGAGTACTGCATTGACATTGCAGGGGTAGTTGGAGCGTAACCAACACGGCCCACCATGTTTAAATTATCTTTAATTGATAAGTAATAAAAAATGATATAACTAAAATATAATTTTGGGCCTGTAGCTCAGTTGGTTAGAGCAGTACACTCATAATGTATTGGTCCCAGGTTCGAGTCCTGGCGGGCCCACCATAATTAAAATTAGTTTTTTGAAAATTCCTCTAAAGTTTTGAACAAAGCATTAATATCTCCATTATTAGAATTCAAAATAGAGGAGAACTCCTCTTTCTGAGTCCTAGCTAAACTTAAACCCTCTATAATTAAATCTCTAATTAATGGATTATCCGGATATTTTGTGTAAACACGCCAATCAATTTTTACTTCTGGTCTTTCAGTAGTTCCTACCAAAACACTTTTAACTATTGTATAGTTTTTATTTAAAACTTCTTTGCTCTTTACCTCAATTTCTGGATTTGTGTATTCTGCCAATCTACTAGAAAAGCTTTTTAAGAAATATCTTTCAAATAATTTAGAGTAATTATTCTTTTGATCTTCATTTAGAGTTTTTCTGACTGGTCCTAAAGAATAGAAACCAACACCTTTAATATCAACGGTTTCTTTAGCAATAATTTTTAATTTACTTATTTTTTCATCTTTAGAAATATTTAATGATAGTATTTGTGAGGCTCTATTGACTGTAGATTGTATAAAAACGTCAGGTGAAATTGAGAAAGCATTATTTGAAATTGAGGATAAAACAATGATAGCTATAAAAAAACTAAAAAATTTTTTCATAATTTATATTATTTAGTTTGTATCTATTTCTTCCCAACTACCATCGTTCATTGTATCAATAACTTTTTTAGAATTAGAAATTTTTCTTTCCCTATCTTGCAGATATAAACTTTTTACTGAGGCATAAAAATCTATAGAATTTTTTTCTAGATTATCAATTGACTCCAGGTTTTTAGCTCTAAAATCAATACCCGATAAAATTTTTGTTGTTGCGTACAGTTGACCATCCAAAAATTCATTATTACCATTAACTGAAATGTTGTAATAAGGATCACCACCTAAAACATTGACAAACATCCCAGCTGTATCTCTTACTGTAGATGGACCTAGTACTGGAATTACTAAATAACAACCGTGGCCCAAACCCCACTTACCAAGTGTTTGGCCATAATCCTCTTTTACATATTCTGGAAAACCAAGAAGATCAGCCACATCAACAATTCCCAGGATTCCAATTGTTGAGTTTACAACTAATCTTAAAGTATTAGTGCTAGCGCTTATTAAATCACCTTGAAGTAAATTATTTGGTATTGTAATTAAATTTGACAAATTTTCTAATACATTGCTTGTTCCAGCCCTTACTGGAGAAGGTAAAGCCCTGTAACCAGTAGCAACTGGTTTGAAAATAGCTTTATCTAAACTTTGATTTAACGCAAAGCTAGCTCTATTAAATCCTTCAAAACAATCTTTTGTTGATAAATTTTTTTTTGACAATTCCAAACTTCCATCTGAACCCGCAAATGCATTGGCAGATAAAAAAATTGAAATTAATGATATTTTAATAAGCCTGATCATTTATTAAGATTATATAATGTATATATTGTTAAAGTAAATCAACATTTGGTGTTAAAAATGACTAAATTATGGTCTTAATTTAACTAATAATACAATTATAATGAGAATAAAAAAAATTTTAAATTATTCACCTAATTTTAATTCAACCAAAAGAAGATTTGGTAAATTAAAGTTTCTAATATTTCATTACACAGGAATGAAAAAAGAAACTGAGGCCATAAAAAGACTTACAGATTTTCGGTCTAAAGTTAGTAGTCATTATTTAATAAAAAATAATGGAGATATTGTAGTATTGGTCCCAGATTTATACGTAGCATGGCATGCTGGCAAATCATCATGGAAAAATTTTAAATCACTAAATGATAATTCTATAGGTATTGAAATAAGTAATCCCGGTCATGAGCATCACTATAAAAAATATTCTGTTAAACAAATTACCTCATTAATTAAATTGAGCAAAGAATTAATGAAAAAATACAAAATAAAAAGTCAGAATATTTTGGGTCATTCAGACATTGCCCCTGACAGAAAAATGGATCCTGGCGAAAAATTTCCTTGGCAGCAATTGGCTATTAATGGAATAGGTATATGGCATTCTTTATCAGACAAGAAACTTAAAGATAGTAGAAAACTTAATATAGAATTTGGTCAAGCCGACGAAAAAAAATTTTATAAAAACCTTATCAAAATTGGTTACCCGAAACTTTATTACAAAAATAGTAAACTTAAGTCCTCTGTTATTAAAGCTTTTCAAAGACATTTTAGACAAGAATTAGTAAACGGAAAATTAGATAAAGAATGTTTAATTATTAGTGAAAATATCGCTAAAAAGTTTGTTTAAATTAACTTGAACTTTAAAATTTTTGTAATAAACATAATGAGCCAGATAAACGACTTATCGCTTTAATTAATTTTAAAGAGGAAAGTCCGGGCTCTACAAGGAAACAGTGCCAGGTAATTCCTGGCGGGGGCAACCCTAGGGATAGTGCCACAGAAAATAAACCGCCATAACATGGCAAGGGTGAAAAGGTGTGGTAAGAGCACACCGGTTCTATTGGTAACAATGAACGCTGGAAAACCCCACTGGGAGCAAGACTAAGTAGAGATGACATTGTTGTAAAACTAAAAGCATTCCTTGGCTAGTCATCAGGGTTAGTTGCTTGAGCTTAAGAGTGATCTTAAGCCTAGACAAATGATAAGTTTAAAAGACAGAACCCGGCTTATAGTTTATCTGGCACTTCAAATTAAAATATCACTATAAGTTTCTTTGTTTGTTCTCGTTTTAAAATGCCAATGTCTATTTTCTCTCTTAATAAAAGAATAAAAGTACCGAAATAATAGGTATTGACGTCTAGTTATAAAACCCATAATATCCCATAAATTCCCAAATATGGGAATAAAGAAATTTATGTTTTATGTTTTTATCAACATACGAAAACAAATTAGACAAAAAAGGGAGAGTATCTGTGCCTGCTAGTTTTAGGTCACATTTATCCAATTTAGGTTACAATGGTGTTATATGTTATCCATCATTTAATAACTCATCTATAGAAGCATGTTCTCAAGATAGAATAGAAAAAATTTCTTCAGCAATTGACTCCTTAAATCCCTTTGAGGAAAAAAGAGATTATTTTGCAACTTCAATATTAGCGGAAAGTATAAATTTACAATTTGATAGTGAAGGCAGAATTTCACTTTCATCAAAATTATTAAAACATGCAAAAATAAAACATAGCATGTTGTTTGTTGGTCAAGGCCAAACATTTCAAATATGGGAACCAACAGCATTTGAAAAATTTAAGATAACAGCGAGAAAAAAAGCAAATATTAATCGTAATAATCTTAAATGGGAGCTTCAACAAAATAAACAATAGGGGAAAAAGATGACAATTAACTTTAAAGCACCAGAGATAAAAGAACTACAGCCACGACTACTAGTTTTAGGTGTAGGTGGAGCAGGCGGAAATGCAATAAATGAAATGATTGAAAACAATATGCAAGGAGTAGAATTTATTGCAGTGAATACCGATGCCCAAGATTTGAAGCTCAGTAAAGCAAAAACAAGAATTCAAATTGGTTTAAATTTAACTAAAGGATTAGGAGCTGGTGCAAAATTAGATATTGGACAAGCTGCAGCAGATGAATCTTTAAATGAAATTGTAAATACACTTCAAGGTGCAAACATGGTTTTTATTGCAGCTGGTATGGGCGGTGGAACGGGCACTGGTGCTGCTCATGTTATTGCCAGAGCTGCTAAAGAATTAAATATCTTAACGGTAGGTGTTGTGACTCTTCCATTTTTATATGAAGGCCCTTCTAGGATGAGAAGAGCACAACAAGGTTTGGAAGAATTAAGAAAACATGTTGATACAATTATTGTTATTCCTAACCAAAACCTATTTAAAATAGCTAATGAACAGACTACTTTTGAAGAATCATTTAATCTTTCAAATAATGTTTTAAGACATGGTGTTCAAAGCGTGACAGATTTGATGGTAAGACCTGGAATAATCAACTTAGATTTTGCAGATGTTGAAACTGTTATGGCAGCAATGGGCAAAGCTATGATGGGAACTGGAGAAGCTGAAGGTGAAGGTCGTGCAATGCAAGCTACAGAGATGGCAATAAGCAACCCTTTAATTGACGACTACACTCTAAAAGGTGCCAAAGGATTGTTAGTTAATATTACTGGAGGTAAAGATCTTAAACTCTTTGAAGTAGATGAAGTGGTGAACAAAATAAGATCAGAAGTAGATTCTGAAGCAGAGGTCATAATTGGAGCAATTACGGACTCAGAATTAGATGGAAAAATTAGAGTTTCAATAGTTGCAACTTCTCTTGATGGTCAACATCCGGAGTCAAAATCAGTTGTAAATATGGTACACAGAATCCATAATCGTAATCCTGGTTATTCAGATTTTACTAATATTGGATCATCTGCATCTTTTAATTTTTCAAATAACACATCCTCAAGTCCAATCACGCATGGTGCTAATGCTTTGAAGCTTGAAAATGAAATAGTTCAAGAGCAACAGAGTGAAACAACTCATTCAAATTTTACAAATGAAGAGGTTTTACAAAATACATATCCTGAAACAGAAAGTGTAGTTGAAGATGCAACCGTAAATGAGATGGAAAAATCATTTACGCAAGAAGCTATTGAGAATCAGAATGAGACTAATGCTTTAGAAATTGAAGAAGATGCTTCAAATGACCTAAAAGAATTTGGAGTAGATTCGGACTCTCCAGATTTATTTAGTTCTGAGTCAGAAAATTCAAGTCCGGAAGATTTATTGTCCTCTGAAGCTGAAGAAGAGGATGATCTTGAAATACCAGCATTCTTGAGAAGACAAAAAAATTAATGGTCTTCAAAGAAATAAATGGACGCCGCCATAACACCAATGATGCAAAAGCATTATCCGGTGTTGCTAAAAGAAATTATTAGCATTATTTCCCCTCAATATGGCGGCACATTTATTGACTGCACTTTTGGTCAAGGCGGTTATACAAAAAAGATATTAGAATTTGATAAAACTAAAGTAATTGCATTAGACAGAGACCCCAAAAGTGAAAAGGTTGCTTTAAAGTTTCAAGAAAAATTTGAAGATAGGTTTAAGTTTAAAAATATAAAATTTAGCCACTTAAATAATCTAAAACTAAAAAATGAAAACGTTAGAGGTGTTATATTTGATTTAGGATATTCTTATACTCAAATAAAAGACCCAAGCAAGGGTTTATCTTTTGACTCAGTAGGCAAATTAAATATGCAGCTAGGTTTGAATTCTTTTTCTGCTGAAGATGCAATTAACAAATTAGACCAAAAAGAATTAGAAAAAATTTTTAAGTTTTTCAGCGATGAAAAAGAGGGAAAATTTATAGCAAGGAATATTGTCAAAGAAAGAATCAATAAGAAAATTGATACCCAGGGTCTAGTTAAAATAATTGATAATTCAAAAAAAAGGAAAAATTTTAGGGTTAATAACTCTACCAAAGCTTTTCAAGCCTTAAGAATTTTTGTTAACAAAGAGATTAGTGAATTAATTTATGGATTGATTAACGCTGCTAAAATTTTAAAAAAAGATGGGGTCTTAGCAGTGGTTACCTTTCATTCTTTAGAGGACAAAATAGTTAAATATTTTTTAAAAAGTCTTTCAGAAAATAAAAGTATTTCAAGATATACCCCTTTAACCAAACAAACTGATACACTATTTCATTTAACAAAAAAAAAACCAATTACACCAAATGAAGATGAGTTAAGTGAAAACCCTCCCTCAAGGTCTGCAAAATTAAGATTTGCGATAAAAAAAACTGATTTTTTTGATTTTGAAACTGATATTGAGCATCAATTTAAAAATTTAATAGATATTGAGAATTTTGGAGAAAAATTATGAAAAAGATTGGTCTAGTATTAGTCATTTTTTCGTTAATTTTATTCACTGCAATAGTAAAAAATACAGCAAAAAAA
>CABZSY010000025.1 GCA_902528505.1 uncultured Pelagibacteraceae bacterium | reverse complement strand
TTTTATGGTTCATTTGGTTTTGATTTTAGAGAGATATTTAAATCTAAGCTTCATTTATATTTTTTTATTTTTCTTATAAGAAAAACTTTAAATGGAAGTTTTAAGATGAATTTTCCGATACATCTTAGGCCAAAACAAGAATTTTCAAATTTAGACCAAATTCTCCCTAATCAAAACAACTTTTACAGGGTAATAACCAAAGATAAATCAGCAGAAATTCCAAAAATTAACAACATAGAATTGGACAAATTTTTGGAAATTATAAATTAAAAAGTTATAAATATTTATGAATATTTTGGTTACAGGTGGAGCGGGCTACATTGGCAGTAAAGTATCACTAGATCTTCTTGAATTGGGGCATAAAGTTTTTATTATAGATAATTTGTCTAAAGGAAAAAGAAAATTAATTCCAAAAAAATCAATTTTTTTTAAATTAGATATTTCAAATAAAAAACAAATTTCAAATTTAATAAAAAAGTACAAAATTCATGCTGTATATCATTTTGCAGCTTTTATATCTGTTCCAGAGTCTCTTAAAAAGCCAAAACTTTATCTTATGAATAATTATTATAAGACGAAAATTTTTATTAATAATTGTATAGAAAACAATGTAAAATATTTTATATTTTCGTCTACAGCTGCGGTTTATGAAAATCCCAAAAAAAAAATTAAAATAAAAGAAAATTTTAAAAGAAATCCAAAAAATCCATATGGTTTGTCTAAATTACTAGTAGAAAACTATATTTATAGTTTACAAAATGATACGAAATTTTGTATTTTGAGATATTTTAATGTAGCAGGAGCTGATAAAAAATTAAGGACAGGACAATTAAATAATAATTCAAATTTATTTAATAATTTATCTAAAGCTATTCTTTTAAAAAATAAAGTTTTTGAGATCTATGGAAAAAACTATTTAACAAAAGATGGAACAGCTGTGAGAGATTTTATTCATTTGGAAGATTTATCAAATATACATGTTAAATGCTTGTCATTTCTCAAAAAAAAATTAAACAACAAAATTTTAACACTTAATTGTGGATATGGCGAAGGTTACTCAGTCTATGACATTGTTTCAATTGCAAAAAAAAGATATAAATTAAACTTTGTTTATAAAAAAAAAAGAACAGGAGACCTTCCATTTATAGTTGCAAATTGTAATAATTTACAAAAAAAATTGAAATGGAGACCAAAATTTAACTCTATAAGAAAAATAATAGACTTGTCGGTAAGATGGGAAAAAAAATTATGAAAAAAAAAATTTCAATTGCTGTCTGGTCTTGTGCAAGATTGACAAGTGAGAGATGCCCAAACAAAATGATAAAAGATTTTTGTGGCACTTCTCTAACTGATATTTTTTTGAAAAAAATGCAAAAACTCCAAAAAATGGGAATTAACGTGTTTTTTGGAGGTTATGATAAAATTTTAAAAATTAAGTGCAAAAAATATGGAATTCCTTTTGTTCAAAGGACAAAAAAGTCATCTGAAGCTGAAAATGCGTCTGAGATATATGACTTTTTATGCGAACAAAATTTTGAATATCTTTTGCAAGTGAATGCATGTATGCCTTTATTAAAAGTTAAAACCATCTTGTCTTTTCTTGAGAAGTGTAAGAAAATTAAAAAACCTTCTTTTGGTGTCTATGAAGTAAATAATTACTTTATGAGCAAAAATAATAAGCCTTATAATTTTAATAAAAAAATAAAAACTATTAATACTAAAAGAGTTGAAAAAGCTAAGGAATTTGCCCATTGTTTTTATTTTTTCAAAAAAGAATATTATAAGAAAAATGGTTGGTATTGGGATTGGAATAAGGTTAATTATTTAAGCATGCCAAAGTCAATTGAGTCTTTTGATATAGACACCAAAGAGGATTTCGAAATCGCAAAATTACTATATAAAAAGTTTAATAAAAATTTATGAAAAAATTTATAGTCTTAGGAGCTGGACCTTGCGGTCTTGCCACAGCATATGGTTTAGCCAAAAAAGATATCAGAGTAGATGTATACGAAGCAAGAGATGTTATTGGAGGTCTAGGTGGTAGTGAGGAGATAGATGGTATGATATATGATTATGGTCCACATATTTACCATACTCATGATCCAGAAATGAAAAAGTTTTGGTTAGATAATTTTGGTGACCTATTAGTTCAAAAAGAATTTTTTGCAAAAAACCACAAGGATGGTGTGCTCTATGACTATCCACTTTCAGAAGAGTCAATTGAGAAATTCCCTGAAGAAATTAAAAAAAAGGTAAAAAAAGAACTAAAAGAAATAAATCCTGAGAACGTTATGAGAGCTCAAAATTTTAAAGAAGTTGTTACCGCTATAGTAGGACCAACTTTGCAATATCTTTTTTTTGAAACCTACCCCAAAAAGTTATGGGGAATCCCAACTCATGAAATGTCTGCTAAATGGGCTCCTAAAAGAATAGAAATAAGAAAAAAACATTCTTCATTTTGGTATAATCAGTTTTCAGCAGCAGGTAAAAAAGGTTCGGGAGCTATTATGAATAGAATGGCATTAAAAATTAAAGAAAAGAATAATATTTATATGAATAAACAAATAACCTCGTTTAATTATAAAGATAACAAAATAAATTCAATTGTATTTAACGATAAAAAAGAATTAAACATTAAAGATGAAATAATAATTTCTACATTGCCGGTCACCAAAACTTCAGAGATGTTAGGTTATAAAAGTTCCCTACAGTTTAATTCATATATCCTTGCCTATGTAGTTGTAAATAAGCAAGAAGTTTTTGAAAAGGGCATACATTCAATTTATTTTGCACATGATGAAAATTATTTTCATAGAGTTTCTGAACAAAAGAAATATTCTGATTATAATTATCCAAAAAATAAATCAATTCTAGTTTTTGAAATTTCTTATAGAACTAAGCCAAATCTAATTCATGAGAAACCTGAAAATTTAGCAAAGGAAGTTTTTAAGCAATTTTGTGATATGGGCTTTTCAGAGATGAAGTATTTTGAAAAAGGATTTACTCGAGTATTTCCATGCATAAACCCTATAATGACAAAGGGCTTCGAAGAAGAGTTAGCAAGAACAAATTCAACAATTCATCAGATGCAAAATATATATTCAGTGGGTGGAGCAGCAGAGTTTTCTTATGGGGATATGCAAGTAATGTTTGCCAAGGCAAAAGATACTATAGATCTATTTAGCTCAAGTCATTATAAAATAAATAAAAATGTCAAAATGTCTAGACCTTTTAAGTTTAATGAGAAAGTAAGAATTGGAGATAAAATTGTTGGAAAAGATAGTCCAACTTTAATAATTGCAGAAATTGGCATAAATCATCAAGGTAGTCAAAAAATTTTGACAGAATTATTAGAGGAAGCAAAAAGTAGCGGATGTGATTACGCAAAAATTCAAACGTATTCTGAAAATAGTAGAGTCTCCAACGTTGCTAAGTCTGCAAAATATGCAGACAAGACGTTGGATATGGAAGAAAATTTGAACGAAATGTTTGAACGTTTAAGATTATCAGAAAAAGATCATGACACAGTTTTTCAGTGGTCAAAACAAAATAACTTTCCCATAATTTCTACAGCTTTTGACGAGTCTTCCTGTGAGATGCTAATGAAATATAATCCAGATGCTTTTAAGATAGCTTCTTTTGATTCTGTAAATTTACCGTTAATTAAATTTGTTGCTTCAAAAAGAAAACCTATAATTTTATCAACTGGTATGTGTGGTCTGAGTGAAATTGAAGAGGCCTTAGATGTAATTGCAAGTCAAGATAATAAAAATGTAGTATTACTCCATTGCATATCGGTATATCCAACTGACCCAAAAGATGTAAATTTAAAAGCCATGAGAACAATGCAAGAAACTTTTAAAATTCCAACAGGTTACTCAGATCATACAGTAGGAAATACAATTTCTAATGCGGCACTTGCAATGGGTGCTAATGTTTTAGAGAAACATTTTACATTGAATAAAAATTTAGAAGGAGCCGATCACGCTCTTTCTGCAGATGCGAGAGATCTTAATGACCTTGTAAAAACAAGAGATACAATTTTTACAGCAATGGGTACAGGAGTAAAAAAAGCTACATTGATTGAAAGCTTAGCAATCAACGCACAAAGGAAAAGTGTTTTCACGAGAGGAAAAATATTAAAAGGAGAAACAATATCCTTAGGCAATGTAACGATAAAAGGTCCTGGACATGGATTAATGCCAAAATATCTTGATTTAATTTTAGGAAAAAAAGTGACAAAAGATATTGAAGCAGATAGCCCCATTACCTGGGATGATGTTTTAAGTGCATGATAACAAAAAAAATAAATGGTAAAAGTATTACCTTTATAAATAATCCTATCCTTAAAAGATATAGCTATAAATTAGATAAATATTTCAAATGGATGAAGAAGTTACCTTTAGAAAATCCGGTGATATTTGATATTGGAGCATGCATCGGTATGTACACAATTTGTTATTCCAAAATTTATAATAATTCAAAAATTTATTCCTTTGAGCCTGTAAAGAAAAATTTCAAACAATTAAAAAAAAATATTGAATTAAATAGATTAACAAAAGTTAATATTCATAATTTTGGCATCTCAAATTTAAAAAAAAATATAAAAATAGGCATTCCAAATAAAAACATTCACAAAAGATATTCCAAAGACATAAATGATGGTTTGTTTAGCATATTTTCTAACGTTAAAAAATACTCAATTAAACTTGATAAACTAGACTCATTCGTAAAGAAAAAAAAACTAACATTTGTTGATTTTATTAAAATTGATGTGGAAGGTGCAGAATATCTTGTTTTAGAGGGTGCAACTAAATTAATAAGAAAATATCAACCAATAATACAATTAGAGTATAATGAAATAACAAAAAGCCTTGGAAAAAAAGATATTTTATATTTTAAACGAATTGCTAAAAAATATAATTATAAAATTTATTATTTGACCAAAAATTATAATTTTAAAAAAAAAATAAATATCAAAAAGGATTTTTTCTCTGACATAATATTTATAAACAATAATATTAAAATAAAGTGGGACTAAGTAATATAGTAGGATCTGGATTTATTGCTAAATCATTTGCAAAGAAAAATTTTTTTTTTAAAAAAAAAAAATGTATTTTATATGCAGCTGGAGTTTCTAATTCTTTAAATAAGGATGAAAGTCTTTTTAATAAAGATTTTAAAAAATTAAAATCTTATAGAAATTTGTCTAATACGTTCAAAGTTATTTATATAAGTAGTTGCTCAGTTTTAGATAAGTCAAGGAACCAATCTGTATATTTAAAGAAAAAAATTAAAAACGAAAATTATATTAAAAAAAATTTCAAAAATTATCTTATAGTTCGATTACCAGAGATTATTGGAAAAAATAAAAATAAAAATACCCTAGTAAATTTTTTTTATAATAAAATTAAAAAAAATGAAAAAATTATTCTTTTTAAAAATGCAAAAAGAAACTTTATATTTATTAATGATATAATAAATATTTTATGTGAAATTATCGAACAAAAAAAAACAAATGAAGTAATCAATATTGCTAGTCCAAGAATGACTAAAGTTGAAGAAGTTGTTATTATATTTCAAAAAATTTTAAAAAAAAAAGGAAAAATATTAATTATAGATAAAATAAATAAAGATTTTAATATAAGTATAAAAAAAATTAAAAATCTCAAATCGTATAAAAATATTCAATTTAATGACAATTATTTGGTATCTAAACTTAAGACCTATTTAAATTATTAGATAAATGTTAAGAGAGTAATTTATATAATTAATTAATCAAATATTTTGAATGTCAATTTATATATAGGATCTTTCTTATTGAGATCAAATTTTCTTAAATTATAACTTCTTGAAAAGCTACCTTAGGTACAGAGGTATACTACAAGACTACGCTTTTTTTTAAAAATTTTTATGATTGTATTTTTCATAGAAATTTTAAATATTATTAAAAAAAAATGTAAAATATCTAATTTATTCTTTAAATTAATTAATTTTTGGTTATACATCACATCATGAAAAAAATTGTCATTACAGGTGGTTCAGGTTTTATAGGTGGTCATATAGTAGAATTTCTTTTGAAAAAGAATTTCAAAGTAGATGTTGTTGATTTGTGGGAATCTCCCGAAGTCAAAATTTTAAAAAAAAAATACAAAACAATTAAATTTCATAAATTGAACTTTCTCAATTTTGAAAGATTTAAAAAAATTTTAAGAAACAAAGATGTACTCATTCATATGGCAGCAATACTTGGAACTTCAGAAACAATTACTACATACGATGTAGAAGATGTTGTAAGAACGAATATCCTAGGTACAACCAAAGTTTTGAAAACCTGTAAAGAATTAAAAATAAAAAAGGTTTTAATACCAACAACTCCTGATGTCTCTTGGTTAAATCCGTATAAAATTACTAAACAAGCAATAGAGAGACTTGCTCAACTATTTAACAAAGAATATAATCTTAATGTGAGATGCCTTAAACTTGGCAACATATATGGTTCTCGAGAAAGATGGTTAGAAGCAAATAAAACTGACATAAATGCACCATTTAATTATCAGAAAATTATTCCCTCATTTATTATGGATCACCTAAATAATAAACCAATTACAATTTATGGTGATGGAAAACAAAAATCAGAATATATATTTATTGATGATGTTGTTATGTCTTTTTATCTTTCTTTAAAAACAAAAAAAAGGTTTGGGACAGAGGTTATACATGTTGGTAGAGGAAAAAATAATTCGGTCATTGACATTATTAATGCACTTGAGAAAGCATGGGATATCAAGTTTAAAAAGAAATTTGTTAAAATGAGGCCTGGTGAACACAAAATTCAAATTAAGTTAGATCCAAAGCCATTAAAAAAATATTTGAATTATTCTTTGAGATGGAATTTAGTTGAAGGACTGAAAAAAACTATTCCATATTATATACAGCAGCATAATATTTCCAAAAAGTGAAAAATAATAATCCATTAGTTCTCAGAATGGATGATGTAGGGGCGAGCTCTAAAAAATTTAATGTCTATTCTAAATCAAGATTAGGTAATTTTTTATTTTTAAAAAGAGTAAAACCTTTTAAAGCTTGGGGACCTTATGACGAAATTTCAGTTGAACAATGGAAAAAAATAATCGAATTATTAAGTAGTTACAATTTTAAATTAACTGTAGCAATAACTGCTAGCTGGGTTGATGAAAATAATAATCTAATACCATTTCCTGAAAAATTTCCAAATCAAGCAAATTTGCTTAAGGATGCGTTTAAAAATGAGATGATTGAAATAGTAAACCATGGCCTTACTCATTGTGTAGTAGGCAAACATCTACCAAGATATTTTACGTCTGTAAGAAAATACCATAGAGAATTCTGGGATTGGATACCTGATGATACACAAAAGATGCATTTAGAGGAATCTAGCAGAATTTTAAAAGAATGGTTAGGAAATAAGATTGATACTTTTGTTCCACCAGGAAATGTTTATTCTAAATATACCGTTGAAGCTCTAAACGAATTAAATTTTTCTAGGATAAATTCTTCAGTGCAACTTGATTGTCATTACAAAAATTTAAAAATGATAGATGAAAAAAATGTATTTGCATTTCATGATAAAGATATTTCAATACTTGGTATAGATTGGTTTAAAAATCAATTAATAAAATTTCAAGCAAAGTACTCAGCGAGTTTTTTAAGAGAACTATAAATGGACAGCTTTCGTAGACAAAAAATTGATAATTTAATTTCTAAAAACAGTAAATTTATAGAAGGTGATGTACTAGACATTGGTGGAACAATTAAGAGTAAAAGAATACTAGAATCAGTTTTATATAATAAAATCAATATTAAAATTTTAAACAAAAATAAAAAGAATAAACCTGATATTCTAGCTGACTTCGATCATTACAGATATTTTAAAAAAAAATACGATACGCTTTTATCTTTTGAATTATTAGAGTATTTAGAATACCCTGAAAATTTTTTTAATAAGACTTATAAATTACTTAAACCAAAAGGTTATCTAATTTTATCAACTCCATTTCTAAATCCTATACACGGAGACAAATTAGATAATTACAGAATTACAAAAAAAAAGTTAATTGAAATTATTAAAAAAGAAAAATTTAAAATTATTAAATTTAAAAATGTTGGCTCAGTTGGTACAGTAATTAATGATATACTAAGAGCAAGTTCTGGATATGCCTCAATATCAAAAAAAAAAACAATAACATTATTTTTACTATTAATATTTAAATGGTTTTTTAAATTATTAGATAATTTAACGTTTTATCAATCAGAATTTATTAATTCAGGTTACTTTATCATTCTAAAAAAAAAATAAATTGAAAATATTCATTTCATATAAAGTTAAAAACGAAGCATGGGGAGGAGGTAACCAATTTTTAAAAAATTTAAGAGATAAGCTTTTAAAAATGCAACAAATTTGCAATGATCCAAAAGATGCCGATATAATTTTATTTAATAGCCATCATAATTTAATTGAAACATTATTTTACAAAATTAGATATCCTTATAAAAAATTTGTTCATAGAATTGATGGACCAATATCCTCTTATCGTGGTGAAAAAGAAAAAAAGTTGGACAAGTTAATATATTTATTTAATTCGAAAATTTCTAATGGTACAATATTTTTATCCAAATGGTCAAAAGAAGAAAATATTAAAAAAGGCTATTTTGCAAATAATAATCAAGTAATTTATAACGCTCCAGATAATAAAATATTTAAAGAAAAAAAATATTCATTAGATTTTCAAAATAGAAAAATTAAAATAATAGCATCTTCATGGTCTGAGAACTTATTAAAAGGTTTTGATATTTTTAAATATCTTGACGAAAATCTAGATTTTAATAAGTATCAAATGACATTTGTTGGCAATTCAAAAATACAATTTAAAAATATAAAAATGGTAAAACCAGTAAAAAGTGATCTATTGTACAGCTATATTGAAAGCTCAGATGTTTTCATTTTTGCAAGTAAAATTGAGTCCTGCTCTAATCTTTTAATGGAGGCTATGGCTACAGGAATTCCAGTTTTAGTTGTAGATGGAACTAGTAACAATGAAATTTTTAATTCAAATGGATATATTTTTAAGGATAAAACAGATGTAATTAATAAACTTGAAAAATTAGTAAATAATTATGAAAAACTTAATTTAGAAAAAAAATATTATTTAGAAGATACAATAAAGAAATATAATAATTTTTTTCGAGATACTATTAACGATAAAGAAAAAAATAAATTATCTATAATAGAAATTTTAGAGTTAACTCTTAAACTTTTTTATTTTAAAGTAGAAAATAAATTTATATTTTGGAAAAAAAAATTTTAAAAAAAATAAACTAATTGTATTATATAATATTAGAATACTAGAGATGTTATAAAAAAAGTAGATAAAGAAGATAATATAATCATATGAATTTATTTATTACTGGAGGATCAGGATTTATTGGTCAAAATTTGTTGAAGAATGAAATTTTTTTAAAATATTTTAAAAAAATTTATTGCCTCTCAAGAGGTACAAAATTAAAAAGTAATAAAAAAATTATTTGGATAAAAGGAGATTTAAATTCAAATTTAATAAAATATTTAAAAAAAAGTGATTTGTTATTACATTTGGCGTCTCACAGTGCCAACAAACCTTATGACACTTTGCTCAATTGTTTTAAATGGAATTGTTTAAATTCGATTAAATTTATAGATAGAGCTTTTAAGGCAGGAGTTAAAAATTTTTTAATTGTAGGCTCTTATTACGAATATGGCTTTACTGGAGAAGTCATGAAAAAGAATCGTATTTCTCCAAAAAATATTTCTTTACCTATCTCAACTTACGCATTGTCAAAGTCTTTTTTCTTTCAAACATTATTTTCTTGGTCACTAGGAAAAAATATTTCAATAAAATATTTGAGATTACCCCATGTGTTTGGAGATGGAGAGTTAAAATCTAGATTATGGCCTAAAATAAAAAAAGATAAATTAAAAAAACTTATCTTACAAAATCCAAATTACATAACTAATTTTATTAGTATTAAAAAACTTTTAAATAAAATTAATTACTACAAAAATAAACAAAAATTTAAAAAAAAATATTTTGAAATAATTAATATTCTTGGAAATGATATGTCTCTTTATAAATTTGCAATGAAAGAAAAAAAAACCTTAGGATCAAAAATAAAAATATTAAAATCAAAAGATAAAAAAAATTCAATCAATTATCTGCTACCTAAAAATCAAAAACTTTCAATTAAAATTAAGTGAATATGAATTTTACAATCTTTTGTACGAATTTAATATTAAAAGTTAAATTAAAAGGTATTGTTAAAAATTAGTGATAGGAAAACAATTTTATTTAATAGTCTTTTAATATTAATAAATTCTAATGATAAAAATCTTAGTTTTGGTAAGAAGATATAGATCAGATCAATCAGAAGCTGACGAGCATGATTACGATTATAATAAGAAAGTTTTAAATTATTTACAAAAAAAATTTAATTCAATCCTTGTAAAATATGATCTAATAACAAACTACAAAAGTTATTTAAAATGGGAACCAAATCATATTGTTTTTTTGGGTTTTGATTCAAAATTTTTAAAAATCCAAACTATTTTTAAAAAGTCAAAGTTTTCAATATGGGCTAAATGTTATTCATCATTTATTAAAAATGAGTATAAACATTTTTATGATAATTTAGATTATATATTTGATTCTTGTTATTTTAATAATTTTAAGAATAAAGATAATTATCATTATTTACCAACAGCTATTCATAAAACATTTAAGAATAAATTTTTAAAAAGAATATATTTATCATTTTTTAAAAAAAAAATCATTGCCCAATCTAAAAATGCAGATATTATTTTTTCAGGATCACCAAGGTTTAATAGAGATGATAATTATAGGCAAAAGTTAATAAATATATTAATAAAAAGAGGTATAAAAATTCTAATATGTGCTCCAAAAAAATTATGGATCAAATCAAATTTCAAAATTGATGCAGATTATGAAAAAAATCTTTCTTTTGCTAGTCATAATTACTGGGCAATTAAAGAGCAATATGAAAATTCAAAATTTGTATTAGATTTACCGTGGTTAGATACAATTATACCAGACTTAGAAAAAAATTTTGATCCACAGTTTGCATTGGGTTGGAATGTTTTTAGATCAGGATTTTATGGATCTAATCTTATTACTTACGATTGTGAAATGAATAGGAATATTGGATTAAACGAGGAAAATTGCAATTTTTATAAATCAAATATTGAAAACCTTAATTATTTAGGCGAGGAATTGGAACATATAATTAAGAGCGCAGATGTAAATAAATCTCAAAATAAAAAAAATAATTTAAAAAACTTATTTATTCAAAATCATACTTATGAAAAAAGATGGAACTACATAATAGAAAAAATATCTAAT
>CABZSY010000024.1 GCA_902528505.1 uncultured Pelagibacteraceae bacterium | reverse complement strand
ACTTTTATTTCTTTTTATACGATCAAAAATAAATGTTTATTTGTTAAGCCACTTGATTTAGATAAAATTAAAATTAAAGATCAAAAAAATTTAGCTATTATGGAGGTTGAGTGTGGACAAGTTGCGATTGAACTTTATCCCGAAGTCTCACCAAAATCTGTAAAAAGATTTAAATATTTTATTACTTCAGGTCTTTATAATAATTCATCTTTTTACCGGGTTATCGAAAATACTTTAGTTCAAGCCGGTGATCTGGAATTCGGCTATCATGAAAATATAAATTATTTTAAAGTTGGAAGTGGTGTTTCTAAACTTGGTAAACTGAAATCAGAATTAAGTAATGATTATGAGTTTCAAGCAGGAACTGTCGCTATGGCTAGGGGAGAATTTGATACAGAGGATAGTGAATTTTTTATTATTTTAAAAGATATTCCATTATATCAAGGAGAATATACACCACTTGGAAAAGTAATTTCTGGTTTGGATATTTTAAAAAAAATTAAAGTTGGAGATAAAACTGATTATGTATTGAGACCAGATTATATAAAAAAATTTGAGTTATTAAAAAATTAATTAATTAAAGGTTTACCAGTTGCTAGGGTATGCCTTATTCTTTCCTGAGTTTTTGAGGTTTCAATGAGCTTCATAAAAGCATTTAGCTCTAGTTTGTATAAATCATCTTCAGAAAGTTGTCTTTCAATTGTAGTGTCTCCTCCACTTAATACGTATGCTAATTCTCTTGCAACTTCCATGCCATGATCAAGTATAATTTTGTCATTATAAAGTTTATCTAAAATTTCATACATTTTACCTCTTACACTTTTGCCTGGTAAATTAAACACAGACTCACTTGGTGATTTAAAGTTTTGGTTTTCATCCAAGATTTGTTTTGATGCTTCAAGTAAACTATTTCTATTCATAATTTTTTTATCATCTGGCTTTAGGTATTTTAGAGGTTCTGCCTCTACAGGTGAAGTTGCGGTCTTTCCATAGCCAATGATATCGAAAACTTTTAATGGAGCAAAATGAGGATCTTTTTTACTTTCTTCGGTATCCTGCCATCTCGCTAACATTTCTTTACATCCACCCCCAGCTGGTATCAATCCCACTATTGTCTCAACTAAGCCAATCACAATATTTGTATGTGATGCAACAAAATTACTTTGAACAAGAACTTCAAAACCTCCGCCCAAAGTCAAACCTGAAGGTGCAGATATTACTGGATACTTTGAGTACTTAAGTTCCTTACAGGTTTCTTGAAAATATTTAATGAATTTTTCTATAGATTTGAAATCTCCTTTATTTGCAAAATCCATTGTATAACTTAAATTTACACCAGCAGAGAATTGCATACTTTCATTTATTATAATTAAAGGTTTATCTGTTGCTTTTTTCAAAGCATCCATGGAATCATAATCCAAAGCATTTGCTTTGGTAGTAAACTCAACAATATTAAAACCAGAAAATTTATAAATTTGAGCAGAGCTATTTCCCTCAATATTTTGAGCTTTTCTTTTAACTTTCCCTAAAGTTTCAATTTTTGTATATTTTTGTCTTTCTCCATAAAAATTTTCATTTTTTGATTTTGCAAGTTTTTCTAAAAATTTATTTCCATGATAATCATCAATTTTATTAAAAAACTTTTCTACACCAATTTCTTCAAGCATTTCAAAAGGGCCTTTTGACCAATTAAAGCCAAGTCTCATTGCTTCATCAATATCATTAAATTCATCTGTGATTTCAGGAACCAATGAAGATGAATACTTAATTATTTTTGAAATCACTGACCAAGCATATTCTCCATATTTGTTATTTTTATTTATTAAATTTTTGAGATCAACTTTATCAGACTTAATATCAATTTTTTTAGTTGGTGAGTAATCGCCTGTCTCTAAATTAAGAGCTTCTAAAACTTTTTTACCACCTTCTTTATTTATTCTATAAAATCCACCTTTTCCTTTTCGACCAGTATAACCAGTATCAATTAATTTTTTAATTAAAGGAATTTCTTGTGCAACTTCATGAAACTTATCAGTTTTAGGTAATTCTTTAATAAAACTTTTTAATACATCGGCCATTAAATCAATGCCAATTAAATCATATAAACCAAATACTCCAGTTTTGGGGATCCCCATAGGTCTTCCAAAAATTGCATCAGCCTCTTCGACTGCTAAATTCATTTTAAAAGCCTCTGTCATAGCTACTTGCATAGCATAAACACCTACTCTATTTCCTAAAAAACCCGGAGTATCATTACAAACTATTGCACCTTTCCCAAGTTCAATTTCACAAAATTTTTGAAGTGCATTGATTTTATCTAAGTCATTATTTTCATTTTTAACAATTTCTAATAAGCCCATGTATCGAACAGGATTAAAAAAATGTGTAATACAAAAGTCTTTTTTTTGTTCATTAGTTAAATTTTCTGAAAGTATTTTAATTGGTATTGAAGATGTATTTGAGGAAACAATAGCTCCATTTTTTCTGGATTTAAATATTTTGTCATATATTTGATGTTTAATATCTATTCGCTCAACAACTGCTTCAACTACCCAATCAGCTTCCTTAACTATATCAAAGTCATCAGAAATATTCCCTACTTTGATATTATTAATTTTTGTTCTATCAATTAATAATGGTGGTCTTGACTTATGAATTCTATCTCTTGCGTTTGTGCTTATATCAGTAGTCAGGTCTAGTAATGTTACAGGCACATTTGCATTACATAAGTGTGCAGCGATACCACTTCCCATGGTCCCTGATCCAATAATTACAACTTTTTTAATATCCATTAAAACTTTAAAAATTTATTAAATTAATCAAAAACTTGAAATAGGACAAAATTCCTGCTTAATTGATTTGTTCAAAATATATATTTAATAAAAAATTTAAAGATAAAAATGTATAATACCGTAATTGCTGGCTACAAAAGATCACCTTTTACTATAGCAGATAAAGGGGGTTTAATTGATGTCAAGCCAGTAAACTTGCTGGCTGATGTAATTAAAAATTTGATAATAAAAACAAAAATTAATCCAGACCAAATTGAAGATGTGATTATAGGTTGTGCTTTTCAAGTTGGTGAGCAGTGTTTTAATATTGGAAGATTGGTTACATTTTTATCTGATTTAGACATTAAAATACCAGGCATGACTGTAGATAGGTGGTGTGGTTCCTCAATGGAAGCAATTCATATTGCAGCGGGTAAAATTGCAATGGGGTCAGGACAAGTTTTTATATGTGGTGGAGTTGAAAGTATGACAAGAGTAAAGGTCGGATTTGATCCCTTACCTTATCCATATAATAAAAACACTGAACAAAACCCCCATTTATATTTATCGATGGGTACCACTGCAGAAAATGTTGCAAAGAAATATAAAATTTCAAGAATGAAACAACAAGAATTTGCATTAGAAAGTCATGAAAAAGCAAATTATGCACAAAATCATGGACACTTTAAAGACGAGATTATTAGTTTAAATAATTGTGATATTGATGAAAACATTAGACCAAATAGCAGTATAGATAAATTAAATAAGTTAAAACCTGCTTTTAATTTAAATGGAACTGTTACTGCGGCAACTGCTTCAGCATTAACAGATGGTGCAGCAGTCACATTGGTTTGTGAAGAAAATTTTGCTAAAGAAAATAAATTAGAGATTTTTGGAAGAATTAAATCTACTGCTATAGAAGGTTGTGACCCAAATTTTATGGGATTAGGTCCAATATATGCATCAAAAAAAGCTTTAAAAAGATCTAATCTTAAAATTAAAGATATTGATATAGTTGAATTAAATGAAGCTTTCGCATCTCAATCTATTGCATGTATTAGAGATTTAGAAATTGATCAAAAAAAAGTTAATTTAGATGGGGGTGCTATTGCTCTTGGGCATCCACTAGGAGCAACAGGTGCAAGAATAACTGGAAAAGCTGCCGAATTGCTTAAAAGAGAAAATAAAAAATATGCTCTCGCAACACAGTGTATTGGATTGGGTATGGGAATTGCTACAGTAATAGAGGCTATTTAATTTTATCTATTAATTCCTCTTAATCTTTCAGACCTTCTTCTTAATAGCTCGGCTGTTACCAAAATTAATGTTGATAAAACAATCAGGCAGGTCGCAACTGCTAAAATTGTTGGACTTAATTGTTCCCTTAGTCCAGTCCACATTTGAACTGGAATTGTTGTGTTATCTAATCCTGCTAAAAATAATACGACAACCACCTCATCAAATGATGTAACGAAAGCAAAAAGTCCACCAGATATAACACCTGGTAAAATTAGTGGTAAAGTGATTTTCATAAATGTATTTACAGGGTGGCTTCCTAAACTCGAAGCTGCTCTTGTAACACTATGATCAAAACCTGAAAGAGTGGCGGTAACTGTAATAACGACGAATGGTGTGCCAAGCACTATGTGAGCAAAAATAATTCCTGTATGAGTTGCTGCTAAACCAGCTTTTGCCATAAAAAAGAAGATTGCTACACCTGATATAATTAATGGAACTATCATGGGTGAAATTAAGGTCGCCATAATTATTCCCTTATATGGCATGTGTCTACTACTCAAACCTAGTGCTGCTAGTGTACCTAGAATAATTGAACCTATTGTTGCAAAAATTGCAATAATGAAACTATTCTTTGCTGCAAGGCCCCAAGGATTTTTAGTTCCATAAATCATTTCCTCATACCATCTTAATGAAAATGCATCTGGATCAAGTTTCTTCATACCTTCAGAAAATACCAAAAATTCTTCTGCGTTAAATGAAAGTGGGAAAATTACAAATAATGGAGCAATTAAGAAGAAGAAAACAAAAGTACAAAGACTAATATAAAAATAATGCCAAATTCTATATCTAGTTTCAGTATATTTTGGTAATGCCATAATTATCCTAATTTAATATTATCAACTCCAACTAATTTGTTATAAATCCAGTAAACCACCATCACTCCAGTTAATAACATTAGACCCATAGCAGATGCAAAACTCCAATCTAATGTTGTTTTCATGTGATAGGCTATCTGATTACTTATTAAAGTTCCTGAAGCTCCGCCAACAAGTGCAGGTGTGATATAGTATCCAATTGCTAATATAAAAACTAGCAAACAACCAGCACCAATACCTGGAATTGTTAGAGGGAAATATATTTTCCAAAATGCAGTAAATGGAGTGCCACCCAAAGATTTACCTGCTCTAACTAAACTAGGTGATATTGTTTTCATTACACTGTAAAGAGGTAAAACCATAAATGGTAACAAAATTTGAGTCATTGCAACATATGTGCCTACTTTGTTGTACATCATCTCTGGTCTGTTATCATCCGATACAAGTCCAATTAATACAAAGAAATCATTAACTAGTCCTTGCTGCTGCAATAAAATCATCCAACTGGCAGTCCTCACTAATAAAGATGTCCAAAATGGTAAAAGAACACATATCATTAAAAGGTTACTGTATTTCATTGGTAGAGTTGCCAACAAATGTGCAATTGGATACCCCATTAAAAAACAAAATATTGTTACAAATAAAGCTATTTCTAACGTACGAAGCCATAAAATTCTGTGTATTCTTCTGTCTTCCTCAACTTGAGTAATATTTCCATCTTCATTTAGGAACATATCCATACCTTTTAGATATTTATTCATAGTATAAGGGGGTGCAGTTCTTTTTATAGCTCTCCAATAATCAACATTTGAATAATGTCTGTGAATTCCTATTATCTGTTCCTTAATGCTTGCGCTTTCATCAATTTTGTTTCTTGAAATTTTTCTAAACAACCGTTTTAATATTGAATTGAAACCATTTTTTTCTTTATTTAGTCTTTGACCTAACTTTCCATGTTCTTTTTTTTCAACTAAAACTTTATAATCCTCATAAAAACTTTTGAATATTTCCTCAGAAGGTAATTCTTTACCATCCCATTTTTCCATAGATTTAAATGTTTTTGGAAGCATATTGGTAACCATTCGGTCATCAATGCTTCTTGTAAACATTTCTGCTATTGGAAAAATATAGGTAATTAACAAAAACAATAATAGAGGAGCAACTAGTAAAAAAGCTTTAATTTTGTTTCTTTTTTCTGCTTTTTTTAAGCTTACCTCTAAAGGTACGCCATCAGTGGTTAATATTTTTTGTGTTTCTGAGCTCATAAAAAAAGGGCGGTTAAAACCGCCCTTATTTATATTATATAATTTTAATGTTTGATACTAGTTTAAACTAGCTTTCATTGCTTCCCACTTTTCACCAATCTCTGTTCCGTAATCAGCCCAGAAGAATGGATCTACTAAAAAGTAACTTTTAGTGTTTTGAGGAGCAGTTGGCATTTGAGGCATCATTTCAGTTTTGCCGTCTTTATACCAAGGCTCGTTAGCTTTAATTATCTCTAAAGATGATAATCTATATGGAGCATATGCAATGTATTTAGCACTTCCAGCTAACATTTCAGTGTTAGTCATCATTGCTAAAGCTTTTTTAGCATTTGCTTCATCTGGTCCACCTTTTACTAAAGCAAAGTATTCATAGTCAAGACCTTGACCATCCCATACTTGTTTAATAGGAGCACCTTCACCTACTTCAGCGTTGAAGAATCTTCCATTCCAACCTGTTGCCATCACAACTTCACCTGCAACTAATAATTCAGGTGGTTGAGCGCCAGCAGACCAAAATACACATCCTCCATTTGGATCTTCACAAAGTGCTTTTATTTTGTTCATAGCTCTGTCTATGTAACCATCTTTTTCTTCCATAAATTTGTAAAGTCTTTCTCCACCTTTACCCATTTTTACACCGTCAGCAGCTAATGCGATTTCAAGGTTTGTTAGAGCACTTTTGTAAATTGCTCTTTTTCCTGGGAACTTACTAGTATTAAAGAAGTCTTTAATAGTTTTAGGTTCAGCACCACTAAAAGCTCTAGTATCAAATGCATAGTTCCAAGAATATAAAATATTCCCTACTGCACATTTACTTGGCATTGGAGCAAAGAAGTCTTTGCTAGCAGGTGTTCCATCTGGAGCAGCTGGGAAGTCTTTGTCAAAATCAAATTCAACAAATAATCCTTCATCACATCCGTTGATAGTATCAAATGCAAATACATCGATAATATCCCAAGTTATAGCACCAGCTTCTTTTTGTGCTTTAATTTCTGAAAGTCCACCAGAATAATCAACCCAGTTGATATCAATACCAAGTTTCTTAGCTGTTGGATCTCCATACCCTTGTTTTTGTGAGTCTGTGTAAGCTCCACCCCAAGATGCTACAGTAACAGCAAAGGCTGAAGAAGTTACAGATACAACAAAAGAAAGAGCAAGTAACAGTTTACTTAATTTTCTCATTATTCCTCCGTTTAAACGATTAATATAAATTAATTTATATAAGTAAATTACACCAAAATGACTATTAAGAGTCAACAGCTTAAAATGAACTTATTATTGATTAACTTATATTGATTGAAATGTTTATTTTGGGTCTAATGCTCTAGCATCATGACTATTCCATCCAACTTTAATTTCTTGGCTCACTTTAAGCTCTAAATTAGATGTGCTGTTTGGTACTTTCAAAATAAATTCAGGATTACCTAATAAGTTAACTCTAACTCTAGTATGGTCTCCATGATAAATAACCTCCTCTATCTTTCCACTGAACATATTTTCCATTTTTTCTGTGGGTTCAATTAAGGCTCTCTCTGGTCTTAAAGAAACAGTTGTTTTTTCACCTTTTGATTTTACCGAGATAGCATTTGAAACTATCTCAGCATTGGATAATTTAACTTTACATTTATTTCCAGAAACTTCTGACACTTCTCCATTAAAGGTATTATTTTCACCTATGAACTCTGCAACAAAAGAATTTACAGGTTTTTCATAAAGATCAGCTGGGCTTGATAACTGTTGAACTTTACCATCATTAAAAACTGCAATTCTATTAGACATTGTTAATGCTTCACTTTGATCATGAGTAACATAAACTACCGTTACCCCAATGCTCTCATGAATATGCTTAATCTCATATTGCATACTTTCTCTTAAATTTTTATCCAAAGCTCCTAAAGGTTCGTCCATTAATACAACTGAAGGATCAAATACTAATGCTCTTGCAACAGCTACTCGTTGTTGTTGTCCACCTGACAATTGTGCTGGCATTCTTGTTTCAAATCCATTTAATGAAACCATTGATAATGCTTTATCAACTTTTTTATCAATCTCCACTTTATCAACTTTTCTCACTCTTAATGGAAAAGCTAGGTTTTCATAAACTGTCATATGAGGGAAAAGAGCATAATTTTGAAATACCATTCCAATACCTCTTTTATGAGGAGGAATATTAGAGATTATATTTCCGTCTAACAAAATTTCTCCATTGGTTGGAGTTTCAAAACCAGCAAGCATCATTAAACAAGTTGTTTTACCTGATCCAGATGGACCAAGCATTGTAATGAATTCTCCTTCCGCAATATCTAACTGAAGATCTTTAACAACTAAAACTTTGCCATCATAGCTTTTGTCAACTTTATCAAATTTAACAAATTCTGGATTTTTAGACATAAAGGTGAATATAAAACATTTGTAGTAATAGAATTCAATAGCTAATTAACTCTTAATATGAAGTTCTTTAGGGAAATTACAGAATAATTCAGAACCATTCTTTGTTACTCTAATCGCTTCAGAAGCTTCTACACCCCAATCACCAAATTGCATAACTGCAATCATGTGAAAACAAACGTTAGGCTCAAGAACAGTCATATCACCTTTGTAAATATTTAGAGTGTGCTCACCCCAGTCTGGAGGATAACCAATTCCTATCGAATATCCTGTTCTTGATTTTTTTTCTATTCCATATTTATCTAAAATTTTCCAAAATGCCTGAGCAACATCATCTGCAGTATTTCCAGGTTTGATCACACTAATACCAGAATTCAAAGCTTCAATAGTTTTGTTCATAGTGTCTATTTTTGTTTGGTCAGGTTTGCCCAATAAAACTGTTCGAGCCATTGGAGCATGATATCTTTTATAAGTTCCTGATAATTCAATAATTGTAGCCTCTCCTTCAACAAATTTATCTTGGCTGGCAGTCAAATGTGATGCTGATGTTCCTTTTCCAGTTGGTACTAATGTTGCTATACTTGCATATTCTCCACCAAATTCCTCTGTACCATAAAATAATGATTTTTGAATTTCTCCAACCGCATCACACTGCCTTACGCCAGGACTAATTACCTCCATTGCAGTTTGCATTCCTTTTTCAGAAATTTTTGCGGCAGATTTCATATAAGTTATTTCAGTGTCTGATTTTACCAGTCTTGCCCAATTAACTAGACGATCACTGTCTTTTATTTTAGCATTAGGAAGTCCTGATTTAATTTTTTCATAACAAAATGCTGTGAAATAATGCGCATCCATCTCTACACCAATTGCTAATTTATCCCATTTTCTCTCTTTAATAATATCTACTAAGTAATCATAAGGGTGTTTTGGCCAGGTGTGGATATAAGTTTCATCATAAGCTAGTATATTCTCATTTTTTAAATAAGTTTTTAAATAAGCTCCTCCTGCATCTTGAGCTCTTACAAAACATAGAGGCTCCTCTGCATTAACATGCACAATAGCACACTGTGCATAATAAAATGACCAAGCATCGTAACCTGTTAAATAATTTAGGTTATTAGTGTCATGAGAGATTAAAAGTTCAATGCCCTTTTCTTGCATCATGAGTTGAACTTTCTTAAGCCTCTGTTTGTATTCTTCTTTTGTAAAATGCATTAATTTATTTGAAATAACTTACCAAACCCCTCTACTGATTTATTTTTATTTATTTTAACAAGGGTATCCCAAATCAACGCCTGGTTGCTAGATAAAACTGTAGTATTTAATTTTTTTTCTAATTTATCTATTATCTGTAAAACTGGTAGGGCTGTACATGATACAAACAAAGCTTCTGCATTATTTAAATCAATGTTTGATAGAACTTCATATAAATAATTTTGATCAACTTTACCAATATCATTATCAGACTCGATATCAAAATATGCATTAGATGTAATATTAAAACCCTCGCTTTTGAAATACTCCAAAACCTCGTCATTTAATTTCTTACTATAAGGTGTAAATAAACATATTTTATTAATATTCATTTTTTTTAGTGCCATAATCACCGCTGTGCTTGGTGTTGTCACATCTGCCTTTGGTTTTGCTGCCTTTATTTTTTTTTCAATTGATGCATGTCCAGCTGCAATAGTTCCTGAGGTACAGCCGTAAACTACACAGTCTAGATCTTGATCAGGTAAAATATCTCTTGTAACCTCAGTTACTTTTTCTGACATTTTAATTAAGTTTTCCTTTGTTAGGGGATTGTAACTTTCAATTCGATTTACAAAAAAATCTATATCTCTATCTTTAATTACATTTATAAAATCCTTTTCAATCATAAAGTCGCTTGCAAGCGCAATTAGGCCAACTCTTGGATTTGATTTGCTGACGTATTTAGGATCTATTTTTGTTGAATTCATATTTTAAAAGGTGAATATATCAGAAGTTCTTTAATAATCATTAATATTAAAAATAACGACATGAATATAAAAGACACTTTTGTTGCATCTTTGGTTCCTATCTTTTTGGGTTTTGGTTTTGTTATTGCAAAGCCTGCTTTTGAATCTTTTCCTCCAATTTTATTGATGGGATTAAGATTTATGTTTGCTGCATCAATTTTGATTTGGTGGTTTCCAATACCTAGGGGTTACCTGAAAAAAATATTTATAGCATCATTCATAGCAAATACTTTGCAGTATAGTATTACCTACTCTGGCTTAAATTTAATTGATGCCTCTGCTGCAGTTCTGCTTGTTCAAACGGAAGTACCATTTGGAGTTATATTTGCCTATTTTATGCTTCAAGAAAAACCAACAATAAGAGCTTTGATTGGTATAGGTATCGCTTTTGTTGGTGTTTATATTTTAACAGGATCTCCTAATTTAGATGGGAAGTTTATTGGTATCGGTCTTACTATCTTAGGTTCAGCAACATGGGCTCTTGGACAAGTCTTAGTTAAACCATTGAGTAAAGAAATTAATCCTTTGGCTTTGGTTGCATGGTTAGCATTATTTTCAGCACCAATTTTAATAGTTTTTTCAGCAATAGTAGATGGAAATACAATTAATTATTTAAGCAATGCTAAATTTGAACATTGGATTATTGCAATTTATATTGGTTTCATAATGCAGCCTATTACTTATGGTTGCTTCTATTATGTTTTAAAAAATAATCCTTTATACAAAGTACTTCCAATTGTGACTATGGGTATTCCACCAACAGGATTGTTGGCAGCTATTTTTCTACTTGGAGAAAAACCAACTCAAGAATTATTTATCGGTGGAGCAATAATTATAATTGGGGTAATTTTAATTGTTTTTACGAAAAATAAAAAAGAAGAGAATTAATTTAAGCTATTTTTAAATGTTATTAAAAAGTTTTTCAGTTAAACAAGAGTGGGTTGACTATAATGACCATATGAATATGGCTTACTATGTTCTAATTTTTGATCAAGCGTTGGAAGTTGCACTTGAAAAATTTAAAATGGGAGAAAGAGCAGCAAAAGATTTAAATAGAAGCACTATGGTAGTTGAAACAAACACTAAATATTTACGAGAAGTAAAGCAAGGTGAGGAAATAGATATTCATATGACTTATTTTGATCATGACAAGAAAAGGCTTCATATAAAAATGGAGATGATTGAAAAAAGAGAAAAAAAAATATCAGCAAACATAGAGTGGATATCTCTATATATAGATTTAAACCAAAGAAAAGTTACCGAATTTGAGGAAGAAAAGTTAAAATTAATGGATAAGTTTATTGAAGATAATAAAACTAAATTTGTATCTAATGATCTTCTTTTTTCCTCAAAATTAAAGAAATAAATAAATATTACAATTTCTAATAATTTGATATAGGTGCCCAATGAGCACCAATAATAATCCTAAAGGTATTATTTTAATTGTTACTGC
>CABZSY010000023.1 GCA_902528505.1 uncultured Pelagibacteraceae bacterium | reverse complement strand
TTTGATATTATTATATTTTGATAAATGTGAGATATCATTTATTTTAGGTTGTGTTGTAAATATTATTAAATCTGGTTTTATATTTTCCAAAGATTTTTTAAGACTTTTAAAACCTGGCACTCTGTAAATTTTTTTAAATTGATTTACATTTGATAAATTTTTGTCTACCCCGCCAATAAGTTGAAATTTCTTGTGATGAAAAATTGAGCTTGAATGAGTAATTTTTTCTTTCGTATTTTTCCTGTCAAACTTAAATCCAATATTTCCTAAACCAATAATTAATGTGCGTATCATAAAAATTTACAATTTTTGGTATTTATATTTTTTAAGATTTATTTTTTTAATAACTTCTCTAAATTTATCTTCAGTGATTGGTTTTCTATATTTTGCTTTTTTTTCATCTTGTGGTATTCCGTCATCTGGTCTTTTTCTTTTTTGCAAAATTATTTTCAGAGCTTTACCAGCAAGAATGCAACCTTTTTGATAAACCTTTGTTCTAATTGACTCATAAGTTGCTTCTTTGGAAAATTCATAGTATTCACTGCATATAATCGAACCACTGTCATAATCTTCACTCATAAAGTGAGCTGTGTTGCACACCTTGTCCTCATAAAATATTGACCACTCAACGGCAGAACAGCCTCTGTATTTAGGCAATTCCCCAGGATGAATATTTACAACACCATGAATTGATGCATTAAGAATTTCTCTCTTTAATTTTCTTGGTGTGCCAGCATTCAAGAGCACATTGATTGATAGTAAATTTATTAAATCTAAAGTTTTTTTATCATTATGATTATCAACAAAATAGAAAGGTATTTTTGTGTTAATTTTTCTTTCCATATCTTCTATGAAATTTTCATCTCTTACTATAGCTCCTCCAGTTCTTTGCAGCCATAAATCTTTATTTTTTTTTGAAAATTGATCTCTATCGCATATTACTACAATATCATTAAATTTTTGTTCGATTACAGCCTTAATATAAAGATGCAGTAGTGGATGATCATGCGTTGACAGTAATGCGATCTTAAAGCTATTTTTCATTATGTCTTTTGATTTTTTTGTAAATTTCTTCTGCCATGTACCAATCTTCAATAGTATCAATATCTACAGAACTATATTTTAACAATTCAACAAAAGATGAATTATTAGATATTATTTTTTTATCTTTTAGCCATGTATTAGCTTTTGCAAGATATAATTGAGCTGCATCATGGTAGGATGAACTTATATCATTTGTTCTTGAATTAATTTTTTTTGGATAATTTAATTTAATTTTATTGTTTGTATTTGTAAAAGATCTTTCTATTGGATGATTATATTTAATCCCAGTAATAACATAATTTTTTTTTTTTAATTTTTTCAGTGCTTTTAATATAGTTGCTGAATTTAAAAAAATTGAAGTTGGATAAATACAAAAGACATTTTCAAACTTAAGATTTTTTAATTTTAAATAATTTATTGCGTGCTTAATGACTGAATGAGTGTCCGCAAAATCATTTGAGAGATTTTTTGGCCTTTTTATTAAAATATTGGCTCCATTTTTTTTACTAATTTTTAAAATTTTTTCAGAGTCACTTGTAACTACAATAAGTTTAATATTCTTATTTTTTTTAAGTTTTTTTATAACTCTAGCAATTATCGGTTTTCCCACAAAATTTTTTATATTTTTATTTTTAATTCTTTTACTTCCAGATCTTGCAGGTATTATTGCAATGTTCATTTAAATATATTTTCTTTTAAGAGATTTCAATAATTTTATAAAATTTATATATATTACATAAATCGCTATATTAAAATTTAATGAGGATTTATTGATTTTGTAATTTTTTTTTATTTCGGACAAAATAATTTTTGAAATATACTTATTTGGTTCCTCATTTAAACCAAATTTTTTTTTCATATCTTCTTTTATTTTTAAATTTTCAATTTTTTTTAGCGAAAAGGATAAATCTTCAATCTTAATAATTTTTCCAAAAAATTTATACCCTACATTGAATTGACTATTAGTTTTAATCCAATTGTTATATTTATTAAACAACCCACTTTTTTTTACAAACTTACTAACTTTTTTTGAAAAAGAATAGTCGTTCCATCCCATTTGATTTTTATAATAAGTTTTGTCAAAGAATGTTTCTTTTCTTGCAATCATTCTCATAACAGTGTCGTAAGTTTCAACAAAAATTATAGGTTTATTGCTTAAATTTACTTCTACAAATGCTGTTGAATTTATTGTGACAGCTGTAAATGAGTGATCTAAAGCCTCATAAAAATCGTTTGGATCGCACACTTTTTTTTTAGGCACCAATTCATCCCATGAGGAATTATTTTTATTATAATTTTTGGAGTTTTTTCTCTTTAAGTAATCGGAAGGATGTCCTTTTATCAGTAGGTTATATTTTAAATCAATTTTATGACAAATACTTTTGTATAGTTGTTTGTAATAAGTATCGTGTAATTGTGGGCCGCTAGGCAAGAATAGTACAAGCTTTTTCTTTGGATCTAGTCTGTATTTTTTACAAAAATTTTTATAATCATATTTTTTATCTAAAAAAAAATCTCTGTACTGAACAGAACCTGTAATTATAAACTTGTCTTTTTTATTTAATTTATGGAATTTTCGATGATATTCATTTATAAAAAATCTCATCTTTTTTTGAAATTTATCTTTTAGTAAGTAAAAATTAGGCATTATATCTGTGTCTAAATGCATTTCAGGTGGGTTTTTATGACAAAAAACTATTTTATTTTTAATTCTGGCGTAAGAAACTATCCATTCAACATTTCTGTAAGCACCAAGAATAATTACATCGTTTGTAGAAATTAATTCTTTCAACGTGGTCCAATCATAAAACATAACTTTATTAATTTTTTCATTTAATTCTATTTTATGAAGATCTGATTTATTGAAACCTGGAAAACCGCAGTAAGAATTTTTTTTTGTGATTTTATAATTTTTGTACATTGTGTTAGATTTAATAGCATATGTTATTTTATTTTTACTTTTTGATAGTTCTTTAATTAAATTTAAATCTGATAGTCTATTTCCTGGATATAAAGTTAAACTTACACAAAGTATCTTCATTTTTTAGTATATAATTTTATTTCTATACTTAATCGTCTCAGAAACTTTTAATTTTTTTAAATGAAACGCTGAGGAAATTGAAATTCCTGAGAGAATGTCTTTATAATGGTTTATATCTTCAACATTTATAAATCCGCCACTTAATATTATTGGAAATTCATCTTTAAAATTTGAAATGATATCATAAATTTCTTTATTAAGCCCGGTATAACATCCGTCTCTTTTAATATCCGTTATTAATAATTCCCCAATTCCTATATCCTTGTACATTTTCACAGTATCAATTAGATTAAGTCCTGTACTCTCTCTTGCCATTTCATATAATGTTACGTAATTATCATCTCTCTTTTCAAATTGTATCGCTCCTGTAACAGATGAGGAGCCTAACGCATCAATAATTTTTACAACTTCATCAACATTTTTATGAATAAGACTATTTATTACAACTTTATCACAGCCTGATTGTATTAAATTTTCAGCATCCTCGTGGCTAGTTATTCCACCACCGGCTGAGATAGGTAATGCTTTTTTTTTTCTTATTTCTCTAATTAATTTAAGATCTAATTTTGTGTTATATAATGATCCTGTATTATTTATTAACATTAACTCGTCTACAGAACTTTCAACATAATCATTCGCATATTCGGCTGGATTTCCTATTTTTCTTACACCATCATACATAACACTCTTAATAAGTGTTCCCATCTTAATATCTAATCTTGAAATAATTCTCATAATTAAAGAGGCATTTCTGAAACATTTTTCAAAAAATTAAGTCCTGATTTTTTACTTAATTCTGGATGAAATTGAGTACCTAAAACATTTCCTTTAAAAAACAAAACTGGCATTTTTTTATTATTAACATTGATTTTTAAATTATGTATTTTTTCATCATCATAATTGCAATAAAATCTATGTAAAAAATAGAACTTAGTATTTAAATCAACACCTTTAAAATATTTTAATATTTTTTTTTCTTGCCAATTTCCTTCTTCAAAATTTAGATTTTTATAACCTATGTTCAATTTTAGTTTATAATTGTTAGAAATATCTTCTACTTTTCCTTTAAAAATTCCAAGTGTTTCCCTACCAGCCTCATCACTGCTTTCAAATAATAATTGACACCCCAAACATATCCCATAAATAAACCCCCCTTCTAAAATATAACTTTTTACCTCTTTGGACATATAACTCATATTTTCTTTTGAAATATTCTTCATGTTTCCTACACCTGGAAGAATTATTTTATAACAATTAGATATGTCTGAAAAATTTGATGACAGCTTATAACTAACAGATATCATTTCTAATGCATTGACCAGCGAATTAACATTACATGAGCTATATTTGTAAACACCAATTATTTTTTCCTTAGTGTTTTTTGGTACGTTTAATAAATCCATAGGTGTTACAACTGGCTTAATAAAATGTGGTTCTTAACAGCCACCGATCATCTTTTTTATACCATATATGAGGCGATCTAAAAGTATCTAAAAGTTTTAAAAAATACTCTCTATTCATTAAAGGCTCTTCAAACATTTTACATGCTTCAGGGTAATGTTCGGATGGTAAACTTAAATACTCATAAAGTTCATCTTCAAATCTAGTTGGAAATTCATATTGATATTTTTTTACTAAAGCTTTTCCTTCCTCAATAGAAATATCTCCATTTCTAATCTCTTGGGAAACATCATAGTTAACTCTGCTAACACCATATTTTATGGAGGTAGTTATAAAGTGTAAATCATCCATCTTGTCATCTATGCTGTTATATTTTGAATATGTTCCAGGCGTCCTATACGGAGAAGGAATAAAACCACCATGCTTAACTGCATAATAATATTTACCTTGTTGATCCCACTTTAAATAATATCCTAGGTAGTGAACTTGGAGCTCTTTTTCCATCATCAAATTTTCATCTAGAGGTAAATAACTTGAAAGTTCATTTTTATTTATGCCAAAATAATTAATCAGGTCATTTAAAGGTACTCCTGAGATTTTTAAATCACTATAATTATTTTTATTTAATGCCCAAGTTTTAGGGTTTCTTTTTGGTTTAAAAAAATCAGCAGCTGGGTTGTTATATTCAGCTTCGTTTTCTCCGTAAAAAATTAATTTAATATCCATCATAGCTGCAATTTTTGGTGGTATAATTCTCTGACCAAGGACAAATGGCTGAAAAGGGTGCAATAGTTTTTCAATTGCTAGCCTAGTTAGCAATCTTTTTACCCTAGTATTAGTAGTTACTAGATAATTATCTTGACCAGAGCCTATCCAAGATTGAAAATTTTTCCAGCCCCATTCGGTAAATATATTTGGAGCCCATGCTACTGTTAAGGGATTCATTTTATATTTTGTTTTCAGTATATGTGATGCATAAAAACTGTCTTTACCCCCTGAACCTGGTACGATACAATCATATCTTCCATCACTTTTTCTATACTTATCGCATAGCTCCTGAAGTTCTTTCTCTCTAAGTTTCCAATCGACCTCATTATTTTTTTTTTCATTTACTTTGCATGGATCACAAATTCCATCTTCATTTAGATTTATGCCTATTTTTTTTCCTTCAATACTATTTTTGAATTCAACTGTTGAGATTGGTTTTTGATTTGACATTGCACACTTTTTACAAAAAATTACCCTAGGGGATAAACCGTAAAAAACTTTAGGACTTTTATTATTTAAATCGTAGTCAGATAATTTAATATTTTTAGGATATTCTATTTTTCTCATAACTTTAAAACCATATGTACTTCTGAGCTTAATTTTTTTTTATCTAAGACAGTTTGTATTGTATCAATATGCTCACCAAAATAACTTTGAAAGTATTCTATAAATTTTTTACTTTTAAAATTAGAACTAAGCAACATGCTCCTGAATAAATCTGAGATATCCGACCCAAACCACCATTCACCCAAAATCTCTAAATTATACCTCTTAGTAAAATATTCTAACGATTTTTTTGAATACAAATGTGTATGATCAGCACTTAAATGTCTTGGATATACATTTTTAAAAACATTTTCAATAAAAGATGAGAAGGAAAATAGCGGTATATTTATAAATAAGTACTTGATTTTTGTTTTTTTTAATTTTTGGATAAATAAATTTGGATTTTGAAGATGCTCTAAAGTATGTATTAAAGCGCAAACATCTGCGTTGCTTTTTTTAATAATTTCATAAATATTCTCTTCCTTAACTATCTCTATTTTATTTACTTTTAAATATTGTTTACCTAAGCCAATCAATTCATCATTGATGTCAAAACCTTTCGCTTTAATGTTTCTATTTTCACATGCTTTAATAAATTGTCCAGCACCACATCCAATTTCAATTATTGAAAAATTTTTTTTTAAAACTTTTTTTAAAAATTTAGCTTTTGGTTCATATATTTTACTTACTCTTAAATTAAAATTTTTTTTGTAAGAATTTATATAATTTGAACCGGCTTCAGATAAATATACTTTTCTATTAAAGCTATTAGTATCTTCATATACTCCATTTAAATGCTGGCATCTTTCACAAACTGAATATTCAATATTATGAGATGTAAATGTAACGTTTTTAATCTTAAAATTACAATTTTTGCAATTTTTTCTTCTAATTTGTTTTGAGTAAAGTTTATTAATTTTCAACGCATTTTTAAGATATTTTACGTTTGAAATAAAAAAATCTTTCTTAATAGTGCTTATATCCGATATTTTTTTTGAAAATTTAATTACCTTTTTCATTTTACTTTAAATTTATTTATTATTTTTTCAATTGATAAGCAGATTTTTTTTAAATGGTTTTGATTAAGAGAATAAAATATTGGTAGCGATACTTCTTGTTCATAAAAAATTTCTGAATTCGGAAAATCATTTATATTTATTTTATATTTTCTATTAAAATATGAAAATTTATAAGTAGGAATATAATGAACTTGTAGATAAATATTTTTTTTTTTTAAATAGTCAAAGAATTTACTTTTACTTAGTTTTATCTCTTTAAAATTTATTAATAACGGAAATAAATGATACGCATGTCCAGAGATAAACTTTTTTTGAGGTACTTTTACATATGGTTTATTCTTAAAAAAATTAAAGTAATACCTGGCTATAGTCCGTCTTTTTTTTAAAAAAATTTTTAATTTTTTTAATTGGGAAATCCCAAGTGCAGATTGAAAATCGGTAATTCTGTAATTAAAACCCGGTTGATTTACGTCATAAAACCATGGGTATTTTGTTCCTCGTTTTTCAACACCATGAGATCTCAATTTCTTTATTTTTGAAATCAACTTTTCATTATTAGATAATATCGCACCGCCCTCTCCTGTTGTAATATTTTTAACTGGATGGTAACTATGAACACTGGCTAAAGCATAATCAGTGCCATACGATTTGTTTTTTTTAATGTCTGCACCAATAGCATGGCAATTGTCATTAATTAGATCAAACTTATATTTTTTAGACAATTGCTTAAGTCTTTTCCAATCACAAGGTAAACCTGCAAAATCAGTTGCTACAACTGCTTTTAACTTTTTATTTTTTAATAATTTTATTTTTTTTTCTAATTTGTTAGGACAAATATTATACGTATGTTCATCTATGTCTACAAATTCTAGTTTGGCTTGTAATTGATCAACAATATTTGCTGTAGATAAAAATGTTATTGGGCTCATTAATATTAAATCATTTTTACTCCATCCAAGAGCGAGAGCTACTAAGTGCATAGCTGCTGTTCCACTAGATACAGCTGCAACATACTTACAAGAAAAATAGTTTTTTAATTTTTTTTCAAATTTCAAAACACTTTTACCCTGGGTAATTAATTCTCCAGAAAGTGAATTTAATACAGCTTTTTTATCAGTAGAATCAATGAATTGTCTTCCGTAAGAAATCTTCATTACTATTTAGATTAATTTTTTTAAATCAGAAATTGTTAAAAAGTGTTTATTATTTCCACTATTATAAGAAAAATCTTTTTTGCAAAATTTACCTTTGTTAATTTTTATTATTTTCTTTAAATGGTTTTTAGATAAATAGCCAGGTGAAGGTAATATTACATAATATGATTTACAATCAATAGAATTTACAGCATCAGAGATTGTAATCATCTCTTCATTTATTTTTTCTCCAGGTCTTTTTCCAACAACTTTAAATTTTGCTTTTGGAGCGATTGCTTTTGCAAGATCTGTTATTCTGTAAGAAGGTATTTTTGGAACAAAAATTTCACCTCCAACCATTTTTTTTAGGCTATCTAAAACAAAGTTTACACCTTGGTCTAACGTAATATTAAACCTTGTCATTTTTAAATCAGTTATTTCAAGAAATTTTTTGTCTCTATTTTTTTTAAAGTGTGGAATTACTGAACCCCTGCTGGACATCACATTTCCATAACGAACAACAGATGCAGCAAAAGGCGAACTACCTGAGTAATTATTTGATGCTACAAATAACTTATCAGCAGTTAATTTGGTTGCACCATATAAATTTATAGGTGCTGCTGCTTTATCTGTACTTAAGGCTATAACTTTTTTGATTTTTAAATTTTGACATGCAGTAATCAAATTTTGAGATCCAATTATGTTTGTTTTAACAGCCTCAAATGGATTATATTCTAATGCTGGGACATGTTTTAAAGCAGCAGCATGAAATACAATATCAGTATTTAATAGTGCAGACTTTAATCTTTGATAATCTCTTATATCACCAATAAAAAACCTAACTTTTTTATGAAATTTTGTTGGAATTTGAACCTTAAATTCAAATTGTTTAAATTCATCTCTACTAAAAATAATAATTTTTTTAGGGTTATATTTTTTTAATAGAGTTAAAGTAAGATGTTTTCCAAATGAACCAGTTCCACCGGAGATAAATATTGTTTTATTGTTTATCATTTATAAATATTTTTCACCAATTTTTCGTCTTTTTATTTTCTTAGTCGGATTACCAAAGTAAACATAATTATTTTTACATATTTTATTAACAAAGGAATTTCCACCTATTATTGTATTGTCGCCTATTGATATTCCATGTTTGACAATCGCACCCACACCAATATGACTGTATTTACCTAACCTAATATGCCCAGAAGTAATTACACCTGGTCCAGTACTAGAAAAATCTCTAAATATATTGTCATGATCTATTGATGATGATGTATTAATCAGACAATGTTCTCCAATTTTAGTACCTGTATTTATTACAACATTAGGCATTAACACTGAACCCTTCCCAATTCTAACTTTATGACTAATTATGGCAGTTTTTGCTATTACAGTTTCCCATCTAAAATTTTTATTATGTTTAAAAACCTCACTACAGATTTTTTGCCTAATATAATTATCTCCAACGCCTATTACACCAGATACTGTTTTATTTATTTTCCTAATTTCAGATATCTTACCCAAATTTTTATAATTTTTACCTTTAAATGTCTCAATTACTTTTCCTTTTTTAGAATAATTATCTAAAAAACCGATTATTTTAAATTTTTTTAAACCAACTAATTCTGAAAATATAACTCTAGCACTACTACCCCCTCCAAAGATAATTATATTTTTCATTTAAACAACTTTGAAGTTTCCTCATTATATTGAGACCAATTGCCAAAATCTGACCAATTTTTTTCCTCGATAGGGAAACAAACTATTTTTTTATTTTTCTTTTTAAGTATATTTACTAATTCATTAAAATCTAACTTTAAATTTTTCCTGATTAAATTAATAATTTTTTTATTAAATACATAAAAACCTGTGTTGACAAAATAATTATTTTCGACTTTTTCTTGTATTTTATTAAGAACTCCATTCTGATTTATATCACATGAACCATAAGGTATCTTAAATTTTTTCTTAACAACAATTATAGTTAAATATGCTTTTTGATTTTTGTGGTGCTCATATAATTCATTTATATTTGTATTGACTAAAATATCACAATTCGAAACAATAAAATTTTCAGAAATATCATCAATGGGTAATAAAGATAAAGAACCAATTGTTCCCAATGGTTTTTTTTCAGTTAAAAACTTAACTTTTATCTTTTTTGAAGAAGAATTTAAATAGGTTTTTAATATTTTTGATTTGAAATTTAGGGACAGCCAAAAAGTTTTAATCTTAGAATTCTGAAAAGAATCTATTATATGATCAATTATAGGTTTATTGTTAATTGGTATGAGTGGTTTTGGCAATACTTTAGTAAATGGTAATAATCTTGTGCCTTTCCCTCCAGCCATTATAACAACATCAATAAAATTTTTTTTCAATTTCCTCGTTTTTAAAAAACTCTGACCAATATATTATACCACAAACTTTTTTATTATTAAGGACAGGTATGACGTCAATCGAATACTTGGTGAATATTTTTTTTATTAATGCAAAATTTTTTACTTGAGAAAAGTCAATTGTTTTTGGTTTTTTATTATACAATCCATCAATCGTTTTCTTTAAATCAACACCATTCAAAATAGCAACTCTTAAGTCTCCATCAGTCAAAGTGCCTAGTAATTTTTTATGTTTATCTATTACAACTAAGCATCTCTCCCCCTTTTTTTTTAAAGTATCTAATGCTTTAGAAATTGTAATTTTGGGTTCTACATATGAATGAAATTTTATAGACATTTGATTATTGTTAAAATTTATTTTACTTTAAGTTATATGTTAAAATTATTACTTGGCAAACAAAGTAAGTTTTTGCTTAATTTTTTTGATGTTTCTAGACTCATTGATGGATATTTTCTTAAATAGCTGTATGAATTCAGTAATGTCCAAGCACTAGTTGTTTGAATTTTATTTTTATTTAATATCTTCAATAACTTATTTTTTTGAATTTTTTTATCTTTAATTTTTAATAATTGAAACCAGTAATTATTATTACAAAATGCAGGCTCTTGATATACTTCTATATAATTATTTAGATGTGCTAATTCCTCTTTTAGTTTTTTAAATAATAATTTTTTATGCTTTAAGATTTTCTTTAATTTTAGAATTTGTGAATAGCCCAATGCGGCATTTAGATTTGGCATACGATAATTAAAACCAAATTCAGTATGAATTTTTGAAAAATTACTTATGTTTTTCTTTGCAGTAGAAGAAATATATCTTGCTTTTTTAGCCAGATATTTAGAATTTGTGAGTATTGCTCCACCTCCACCTGAGGTTATAATTTTATTACCGTTGAAACTTAAGACCCCAAAACTAGCAAAAGTACCGGCATGTTTAGAGTTTATAAAAGTACCTAGAGCTTCAGATGAATCTTCTATCACTTTAATTTTATAAAATCGGCAGATACTAAGAAGTTTTTTTATATCAAATCCAGATCCATAAGAATATGTGGGAATACAAGCTTTAATAATTTTATTTGTTTTTTTGTTTATACAGTTACCATTTTTTAAATAAGTATTTTTCTTTAAATAAATTGATAGTTTTTCTATATCGATTGAATTTGTTTTCTCATCACAATCAATAAAATGAGGGATTGCTCCCAATAAAAGTGTTACGTTTGTGCTTGCTACAAAATTAAAAGAAGGAATTAAAATTTCATCATTTCTTTGTACTTTGGATAAGTATAAAGCCACATGTAATGCTGCAGTTCCGCTTGATAAACATATAACATATTTTGCTTTAGTATAGTTTTTTAACAATTTCTCAAATTTGTCTACATATTTGCCAACAGATGATACGAAAGAACTATCAATAACTTTGTTCAAATAAAATTTTTCCTGATTATTTAAGATTGGTGAATGAGAGTCATAATTTTTTTTAAAGATAATAAGATTAAATTATAAATATTTTTTTTCACTTAATAAAATAATTGCCCATTTTTTTAGTATAATTTTTCTTCTTAACATAAAATTTTTTTAAATATTTTATAGTTTCCATGATCCCATAATTGACTGAATGATTTGGTTGAAAATTAATTACCTTTTTAATTTTATCAAAGTTTACTTTATAATTTCTTGGATCGTTAGAATTTTCTTGAAACGTTATTTTGCCAATCTTTAAGATTTTTTTAATTTTTTGTGCAATCTGTCTTTTGGTATAGTTATTTTTATCTGATCCAACATTAAAAATCTGAAAATTTAATTTCTTTTTAATGTTAATTATTTTTTCTATTGTTATTGCAAAATCGTTTACATGACAATACGGCCTCCAAGTATCTGCGTCATAAACCTTTAATTTTTTAAAAAATAATAAATCTCTTGTAAATTCATTTATTGTAAGGTCAAATCTCATTCTATCAGACACTCCAAAAGCAGTTGCAAATCTTAATATTATAACTTCACTTTTTGTTTTAAATTTAAACCCAAGAATATATTTTTCTATCGCAACTTTATCTTTTGCATAAAGTGATAAAGGTTTCAGTACTTCATTTTCTTTCGCCTTTTTTTTAGAACTTACCATTCCATAATTTGAACAAGTAGAAATAAAAAAGAATTTTTTTACATTTTGATTTAATAGATATTTTATAAAAATTTTAGAGTTTTTATAATTAGTTTTTTTTGATAATTTAGGGTATTTTTTAGTAATAGGATCGCCAACTAAGCCTGCTAAAAAAACAACATAGTCTTGCTGGTTTATAAAATTTTTCATTTTCAAAAGATTTAAGAAATCGCCTTTAAAAAAATTAACTTTATTTTTATATTTGAATTTTTGATAATAAATTAAATTATCTACAATAGAAATTTCGTAATCTAGCTTTAAAAAATGTTTAATTATGCTATTTCCGATGTATCCTGCACCTCCAACTAATAGTAATTTTTTTTTCATTAAATATTTAATTTTATTTTTTTTTTATTTTTAATAATAGTTCTAGCCAAATTTAGATCGTACACATTGTCTATATCTAAATTCTGTGGAAAGGATGTTTCAATCGCAAATGTTTTATTATTATAGAAAGATGCTTTTTTTTTAAATTCGTTTAATTTTGTTATATAAAAACACCCACATGGAGTAAAATTACTTTTGATGAATTGTCTGTTTACTGATTTAATATTTTTTTTAATTACCAAAATATTTTTTTCTTTTTTAAAAATATAATCATCAGATCTATTAAGATTTTTTACACTGATTACACTTTTAATTTTGGGATTATTAATTAATTTTAAAGCTTTTATAAATGCTTGCTTTGACCTAAAAGGTTGTGTTGGCATTAATAATATTAAAAATTTAAAATTTATTTTATTAAATTTACTGTTTTTTAAGAATTCAAATATAGCATCATCTAAAACTGAATTAGATTTTGATAATTTTTTACTTCTTAAAAAATCAACATTTGCCCCACAATTTTTTGAAATTTTTCTAATTTTTTTAGAATCTGTACTAACAAATATATAATTACTTTTAATTTTTAGTTTTTTAATAAAATTAATAGTTATTTCTATTAGTTTTTTTCCTGAAATAACTTTTAAATTTTTATTTTTAAGACCTTTGGAGTTTGACCTTGCTGGAATAAAAGTAAGATATTTATAATAGCTTTGCATTAATACAACTGCTGAAAAAGTATTTCACAAGTTCCACATGGATTCTTATATCTGAAATTAACCTCATCAATATATTTATTGGTAAAGTGATTCCAAAAATTTGCGTTATAAATATTTGGTTTTCGCATTATTCTACATTGAAAACCAATTAACAAATCTTCCCAAGGCAATTTATTTGCTAAAACCATATTTAAAGACTCATTTCTTACTTTCATAAAAAGATGTTTGCTTAAACCATTTGAACTGTTTTTGTATTTACTTAGAATTTTTTCTGATTTTAAATTTTTAAAGAAAATCTTATCGTCTGAAAAATCAATAACGTAACCATTTTTTAGAAATTCAAATTTATCATTTGTAGGTAGTAAGTATAATGTAAGGTCATCTTTAAAACCTGAATTTATAAAATAATTTTTTATAT
>CABZSY010000022.1 GCA_902528505.1 uncultured Pelagibacteraceae bacterium | reverse complement strand
ATTTAAATTAAAAAATAGACCTCAATGGTATACTGTATCAAATAGAAGCAGAACTTACGTAAATCACATCATATCAAATATTAGCGGTGAGCATTATAAAAATTATAAAGTTAAAAAATTAAAAAGAAAGCCTGCAGGTATTGATTTATACTATGGAGGGCAAAGTGAATTTTTTGATTATGATAAAGTAGTCATAGCAACTCATGCAGATGAAGCTTTAGAATTAATTGATAATCCTTCAGAGGATGAGAAAAAAATTCTATCTAATTTTAGCTATAAAGAAAATATCGCGTATATTCATACTGATGTTAGAGCTATGCCTAAGAACAAAAAAGCGTGGAGTTCTTGGAATTCATCTATCGATGATAAAGATGTTGAAAAGAACTCAATTAGTTATTGGTTAAATTTGTTACAAAATTTAAAGTGTGAAAAAGACATTTTTTTGACCTTAAATCCATATTTTGAGATTGATAAGTCAAAAATACTTAAAAAAGTCAGATTTACTCATCCATATTATGATCAAAAAGCATTGGATACGCAACACGAGCTCTCTAAATTACAAAATCAAAAAGATCTACTTTTTTGTGGAAGTTATTTTGGTTACGGATTTCATGAAGATGGAATAAAGTCATCTATTGAAATGCTGAATAACCTTAATGATTAACTCTTGTATATATACTGGAACAGTAATCCATAAACGATTTAAACCTAAAGAGCATTTCTTTAAATATAAAGTTTTTTCATTGTTCATAGATTTATCTGAACTTGAGATATTAAGTGATAAAATAAGATTTTTTTCTCTAAATAGTTTTAATTTAATCAGTTTTCAAGAAAAAGATCATGGAGAAAGAGACGGTTCATCACTTACCAAATGGGTAAAAAAAAACCTGAAACAAAATAATATTAATTCAGAAAATATTAAAATAAAACTTTTGTGTTACCCAAGAATATTGGGATACGTATTTAATCCTCTTAGTATTTTTTTTGTTTACGACAATCAGGAACAGTTGGTATCAATATTATATGAAGTAAAAAATACTTTTGGAGAACAACATACTTATGTATTTAGAGTGGATGATAAAAATAACTTAATAAAGAATAATTGCTCAAAGAAATTTCATGTATCTCCATTTATTGAAATGGACTGTCAGTACTTTTTTAAAATATTAAAACCTGGAGATAAACTATCTGTAATTATTGATCAATATGATAAGGATGGAAAGATTTTGTTTGCTTCTCAAGATGGTGTCAGAAATGACCTTAATAGTAAACAATTAATTAAATCTTATCTAAAACATCCTTTAATGACCTTAAAAATTATTTCTGCGATACATTTTGAAGCGTTCAAATTATGGTTTAAAGGAATAAAATTAGTTAAAAAAAAATTTAATATTAAAAATAATTTAACAGTTGAGAATTAATGTTTTTAAATAAAATATCAGATAAATTGGTTTTTAATTTTTTGAGTAAGATAGATTATGGATATCTTGAGATTAAAACTTTTGATGGCGAACTTCACAAGTTTGGAAATCAAGAAGAACCACTTAGTGCTAATATAATTATTAAAAAACCAAATTTTAATTATAATTTAATACGTGGTGGAAGTATTGGTTTTGCTGAGTCTTATATGAGAGGTGAATTTGAAACAGACAATCTCTCAAATTTGATTGAGCTTACTGCTAGAAATATAAAAATTATTCATAGGTTTTCAGGTTTACTTGATATTCCTTTAATTAATTATATTAAAAATAAAATTATTAAAAACACCAAAAGCAGGAGTAAGGAGAATATCGCTAAGCACTACGACTTAGGAAACGAATTTTTTTCACTATGGCTTGATGATACTTTAACTTATTCAGGTGCTATATTTAATGAAAACTCAAAAAACTTGTCCGAAGCACAAAATAATAAATATCAAAAATTAATTGATCTTATTAAACCGAATAATGGTGACAAAGTTCTAGAAATTGGTTGTGGGTGGGGTGGTTTTGCTGAGTATTTAGGTAAAAAATACGACGTAAAACTTGATTGCATTACTATTTCAAAAAAACAATTTGAATATGCCAAAGAGCGAATTCACAAATGTGGTTTAAATGAAAAAGTTAATATTGAGATTAAAGATTACAGAGATTTACAGGGAAAATATAATTCTATTGCTTCAATAGAAATGATTGAAGCTGTTGGACAAAATTATCTTGATGGATATTTCAAAACAATCAAAAATAATTTATCAGAAGGTGGTAATGCAGCTATTCAAGCAATAACAATTGATGACAATTTGTTTGACAGATATAAAAATAAACAAGATTTTATTCAAAAATATATCTTTCCTGGAGGATTTCTTCCTAATAAAAACAGTATAAATAGATATGTTTCAGATAATGGACTGACAATTAACTCATATATTTCATATGCAGATCACTATGCTGATACTTTAGAAATTTGGAAGAATGAATTTATCAAAAAATGGGAGTTAATTAAAAATCAAGGTTTTGATTTAAAATTTAAGAGAATGTGGGAATTTTATTTATCTTATTGTGAAGCTGGCTTTAAATCAAAGAATATAGATCTAATTCAATTTTCACTACAATACAAATAACTGATAAAAGGACATTTATGCAAAATATAAAAACAATTAAATCTATTTTATTGATAATTTGTGCTTTCTTAATTACAAGTTGTTCAAACAATAGTGCAATGAAACCAGAAGATTTTAAAAATAAAGAGCCAAGATTAATAATTGAAGAATATTTAAGTGGAAATGTTAAGGCATGGGGTGTTTTACAAAACAGATCGGGTAAAGTTACAAGACAGTTTAATGCTGATTTAAATGGTACGTGGGATGGAAAACAAATAATTTTAAAAGAAAAATTTAATTGGGATGATGGCGAAGTCCAAGATAGAGAATGGATAATAAATAAAATTGACGAGCATAACTATGAGGGAACCGCAGGAGATGTTTTGGGTAAAGCCAAAGGTTATTCATATGGTCCAGCCTTTAAATTTGAATATGTTTTATTAGTTCCTGTAAAAGGAAGAGAATTAAAAATCACATTTGATGATTGGATTTTTAAACAAGATGACCGTGTTGCAATCAATAGAGCTACAATGACAAAATTTGGTTTTAAAGTTGCAGAGCTGACTGTAGTATTTGTTAAAGATTAATTATTTCTTTTGATATTTTGTCAATCGACCTACTAAATTAAAATATAACTTGCTAGGCAGAAAACTTAAAATTTTAAGTGTAAATGTAAGTGCTTTTGGAAAATGTATTTCAAAAGACTTTTTATTAACTAAACCATCATAAATTTGATCAGCAGCATATTCTGGTGTTTTTAAGAAAGGCATTTTAAAATCATTTTTATCTGTCATAGGAGTTTTTATAAATCCAGGTGATACTAAACAAATACGTACGTTAGACCTTTTAAAATCAAAATATAGGCTTTCAGCTAGATTATTTAATGCAGATTTAGATGGACCATAGCCTGTAGAATTAGGAAGTCCCCTGTAACCAGCGATAGAGGAAACTATAGTAATTATACCATTTTTTCTGTCTTTAAAGTGTTGTTCAACAGCTTTAATGGTATTTACAGTCCCAAAAAAATTAACTTTAAATACCTCTTCCATTTGTTCTACATCAATATCTTTTTCTTTTTTAGGGTTCCATGTCCCTGTTGAAAAAAAACAAATATCAATATCATTAAATTTATTTTTAATTTCATTGAATACTTCAAAACAATTTTCTTTATGAGTAACATCTAAAGGAAAAGCTTTAATATTCTCATATTGATTACAAAGTTCATTTAATAATTCCACTCTTCTTGCAGAAACTGCAACATTCCATCCTTTACTAGAAAATTTAATAGCTAGAGCTTTACCAATACCTGTACTTCCACCTGTGATCCATATTGTTTTTTTATTCATAGTTAATCGTATATATTACTAACATGTTTAAAAATAAATTTTTAACTTTTATATCCTTTCTTCTGGTCACTTTTGGAGCTTCAGTTATTGGAAGCTTAGCAACAATTAATTATAAAGAGCCATGGTATTCATTATTGAATAAACCAACTCTTAATCCACCAGATTGGGTTTTTGGACCTGTGTGGACGACATTGTACTTGATGATGACACTTGCAATATGGTTATTTTGGCACTCAAACAATAGGAATAAAAATACTGTTTATATTTATTTAATTCATCTTGTGTTTAATACAACTTGGAGTGTAGTTTTCTTTGTTTTTCACAATATGGTCTTAGCTTTATTTGTATTAATTTTATTAATTGGACTGATAATTAATCTCTTTTTAAGATTTAAACGTGTCAATGTAGTTAGTTCCTATTTAATGATTCCTTATTTACTTTGGTGTAGCTTTGCACTATTCCTCAATATTAATCTTATAATGATAAACTAATATGGATGATGTTGTAGTAATAGGTGGTGGAATCATTGGGGCAGCTACAGCCTATTTTTTATCTAAAGAGGGCAGAAAAGTTAAAGTAATCGAAAAAGACCCAACATACAAAACTGCGTCATTCCCATTATCTTTAGGTGGATTTAGACGACAGTTTTTTCAAAAAGAAAATATTTTATTAGGAAAATTTGCTAGAGAATTTATTAAACAAATACCACAATTGTTAAAAACTGAAAAAAATCCAAACCCTACAGCTAGTATGGTAACAAATGGTTATTTATTAATGTTTGGACCGGAACATGCTGAAGAACAATACAAAGCATTAGAAAATCATAAAAAGTGCGAAGCAGGAACAAAAAATATTAAAGGGTCAGAATTATCAGACATATTTCCTTATATAAATAATGAGGGAATAGAAACAGCAACTTACACCGATAATCAAACTGAAGGTTGGATTGACCCTTTTCTTTTTCATACTGCATTAAAAAGTAAAGCAATTGAGCTTGGAGCTGAATTTATTAAAGGAGAAATTAAAAACATTTCTGAAGTTAAGGCTAAAACCATTGTTTCTGCTGCAGGGTGTTGGACAAAAAAATTACTTGAAGATATTCCTGTAGTACCTCAGAAGCACACCGTATTTAGGGTTAAATGTCCAAAATATATTAAAGAAATGCCTCTAACAGGAGATCTAACGACAGGTGTTTATTGGAGACCGGAGGGTGGTGAATACCTAGCTGGATCACCTATTTCTGTGTTTGACGCTGATGATTTAGAACCAGCATGGAATGATTTTGAAGAATTAGTTTGGCCAGCATTAGCAAAAAGAATTCCAGCTTTTGAAGAACTAAAATTAACTGGTGGATGGGCTGGATATTACGATTGCAACAAATTAGATAACAATGCAGTTGTTGGTAAGCATCCAAAATATGAAAATGTTTATATGGCATCGGGTTTCACTGGAAGGGGATTAATGCAAGCACCTGGTATAGGAAGAGCATTAACAGAATTAATTACAACAGGATCTTACCAAACAATTGATATTAGTGATTTTTCAGTCGAAAGAGTGTTAGGTAATACCGCAAGACCAGAACCATACGTATTGTAATTTTAAGTTCCACAAAAAGTTTGATACTTTTCTTTTGATACTGGAGCAGGTGCTTGAAATTTTAAAATATCAACTTTAGGGTCATAAGGGTTTTGAATCACTGACAATAACATATTAAAGGTTTTATAATTATTTTTCTCTGCATCAGATAAAGCCTCTTCTACTTTATGATTTCTAGGAATGATGACTGGATTGACTTTTTTCATTATTTCAACTCGTTTTTCTTTGTCAGAATTATTTAAATTTGATCTATTTTTCCATGCTTCTAACCAGTCTTTGAAACTTTTATTTTTATAAATTTCATCACCATCATAAATTCCCATTAAAAAACAAAATGTATTTGTGTAATCTGCTTTATTTTTTTCCATCCAATTAAGTAAAGAATTAATCATTTTTAAGTCATCTTTATTATGACCAATCAAACCAAGTTTAGATTTCATCATATTCAACCATTTTTGTTCATAGATATTTTGAAAATTATCAATAATTTTAGTTGCAGTTTTAATAGCCTGTTCTTCGTCTTCATCAATTAGAGGGATTAAACATTCAGCAAATCGAGCTAAATTCCATTTTGCAATTGCTGGTTGATTAGAAAATGCATATCTTCCAAACTTATCGATTGAACTAAAAACAGTTTTAGGATCATAGTAATCCATAAAAGCACAAGGTCCATAATCTATAGTTTCACCTGAAATTGCCATGTTATCAGTATTCATTACTCCATGAATAAATCCAACTCGCATCCAATTAACTATTAGCTGACACTGTTTCTCAATTACCAAATTTAACAAATTTACAGCTTTTGTTTTGGAAGATTTAATTTCTGGGTAATGTCTATCAACTGTATAATCAAGTAATACTTTCAACTCATCAATATTTTGTTTTGCAGCGATGTATTGAAATGTTCCAACTCGAATATGACTAGAGGCAACTCTAGTTAATATTGCACCCTCTAATAGATTTTCCCTTACAACCTTCTCTCCAGTTTTTGTCACAGCAAGACTTCTTGTTGTAGGAATATCTAATGAGTTTATGGCCTCACTAATAATATATTCTCTTAGCATTGGCCCCAAAGCTGCTCGACCATCACCGCCTCTTGAAAATGAAGTCCTGCCAGATCCTTTGAATTGAATATCGTATCTTTTTTTTTGATTAGTTACATGCTCACCGATTAAAACTGCTCTTCCATCACCTAACATTGTAAAATGTCCAAATTGATGCCCTGCATAAGCTTGAGCTATCGACCTAGTTCCTTCAGGCAGAATATTTCCTGCAAATAACGCAGATAATTCATTTTTTTCAATTTTAGAAAAATCAAGCCCTAATTCCTTTGCCAAATTTTCATTTAAGATGACCAACTCAGGTTTCAAAACTGAAACAGGTTTAATAATCTCCTTAAAAGCTTCGGGCAACTTTGAATAAGAATTATCAAAATTCCATTTAATATAGTTTTTCACAGGTTTTATAGGTTCCAAATATTATTTAAAATTTCTTCTCTTCTGCAAGCTTTTTTATATTCTATATACCTTTGGAATTTTTTTACATAAAAATCCTGGTGATAAACTTCAGCTTGGTAAAATTTATCAAAACTTCTTACGTAAGTGACAATTTCTTTATTAAATTTTTTCTTTAGTTCTTCTATACTATTCTCTATAAGTTTTTTTTCTTCATCATTTTGATAAAAAGCAACTGATCTGTAGCTATATCCTTTATCACAAAATTGTCCATAAGGATCGAAGGGATCTATATTTTTCCAAAAAATATTCAGCAATTCTTTAAAAGAAATAATTTCTTTGTCATAAATAATTTCAACAACCTCAAAATGGCCAGTCTTACCATAAACTACTTCTTTGTAGCTTGGGTTTTCTGTAGTGCCACCAGAGTAACCTGATATTACCTTTTCAACTCCACTTAATTTTTCAAAAGACTCTTCCATGCACCAAAAACACCCTCCAGCAAAATATGCCTTACTTTTTTGGTTTGCCTCTACTGCAGTAATGAAGGATAGGATAAAAATTGTGATAGTTAAAAATTTCATCTAGCATCATAAACAAAAAAAAAGAATTTAGTCTATGATATTAAAGGTAGCTACTTTAAGTACACTACCTTTAATAACTGTTAGTATAATTTATTTTTTCTTATATTTAGCTGCTTCTTCAGATCCGCCTGTAGCAGATCCTTTACTGTATGAGTGAGCTCCCATTCCAGCTAATTGACCATCTTTAACAATGAGGTATTGATTTCTAATTTCACTACCTTCAAAGAAGCACTCTAAAATTTCTCTTACTCCATCAGCATATCTTGCTTGAGCAGATAATGAAGTTCCAGAGGTGTGTGGTGTCATTCCATGATTTGGCATAGTTCTCCAAACATGATCATTTGGAGCTGGCTGCGGGAACCAAACGTCTCCAGCATAACCGCTCAGTTGTCCACTTTCCAGAGCTTTTGCAATAGCTTCGCGATTACAAATTTTACCTCTAGCAGTATTAACAATGTATGCACCTTTTTTCATTTTACTTATCATTGCATCATCAAATAAGTTTTCAGTTTCTGGATGGAGTGGACAGTTTATTGTCACTACATCACACACCTTAACCATTGACTCTACAGACTCATGAAAAGTTAAATTTAATTCCTTTTCAACACTGTCAGGTAGCTTATGTCTGTCAAAGTAGTGTAAATGTACATCAAAAGGTTTCATCTTTCTAAGTGCATCTAAACCAATACGACCTGCAGCAACTGTTCCAATATGCATACCTTCAACGTCATATGATCTTCGTACAGCGTCCGCAATATTCCAACCACCTTCATTAACTATCCTGTGTTGATTGTGATAATCTCTTACCATTGAAACAATCATCATAACTATATGTTCTGCAACTGATCTTGAATTACAAAATGTAACTTCTACTACATCAATTTTGTTATCCATTGCTGCTTGTAAATCAACATGATCTGATCCAATTCCAGCAGTAATAGCCATTTTTAAATTTTTTGCTTTTGCAATTCTTTCTTTTGTTAAATAGTAAGGAAAAAATGGCTGAGATATAACTATATCCGCATCAACAATGTGTTTGTCAGCTTCACATCCATCTCCATCTTTACTATTTGTTACAACAAATTCATGTCCATTAGATTCTAAATATTTTTTTAATCCTAATCCTCCTGAAACACATCCTAATAATTCACCTGGTGTGAAGTCTCTACCTTTTGGACTTGGTAAGGTCATTCCATCTGGATACTTTTCTAATTTAGGTAGATCGCTTAGTGGATAGGATTTTGGCATTCCACCTTTAGGATCATCATATAATATACATAATATCTTCATTTACTCTCCTGTATGTAAAAACATTAATTTATTTTGGCCATCTAACCTTATTTTCAAGGGCCTAGCAAACAAATTATTTCTTGGAAGGATAATTTTTTTTAAGTATTAGTTTATTAATAATAATTGCAAAGATTATAATAATTATTGAACCAGATATCACTGGTGTAAATATATAGTCTACTGACACACTACCCATTATGACTATTATGGGATTACCACCAGCAGGAGGATGTGTTACGTTAAATAATATCATCAACCCAACACCAAAACCTACAGCCAAAGGGATAATTAAAAATAAAGGCAAAGGTATAAAGTATAAAAAAAACATTCCTACAGCTGCAGTAAGAACGTGACCAAAGAAAACATTTTTTGGTTGCGCAAATGGACTTTCAGGATAACCATAAAGTAGTACCATTGAAGATCCAAAGGAAGCAATTAAAAATATTCCGTATTCAGTTTTGTAAGTTAAAAGAGTAAGTATTCCTATGGTTAATATTGAAAATAAACCCGCAAAGAATGATTGTTTTATACTTACCATAAATTATTTTGTTGTAATCTTTCTTAGAGCATTAAAGGGAAGAAGTATACATTCTTTCCTTGATATATTTTTTTGATCAAACAATTTACTTAAAAAAGACCATTTTTTTTCAATAATTTCTTGTTTTTTACTAAAGTAAGATTTTGCATAATCACACAATTCATTAATTTTATTTTTTTTCGAGTTTATCAAATTTTTTGATAACAAACTTGCAGTAGCCTGACAATAAACACATGACTTTCCCTGATAGCCAAAGTCGACTATTTTTTCATCTGCAATTACTAGCTTAATATGAATTTCATCACCACATAAAGGATTTTTGGATTTAGCAGCATGTGTGTGGTTTTTGATATTTTTGTTATTTTCTGTATCTGATGCAATTTCTAAAATTTTTAAATCCATATAAACTTTTAATTTTATTTCATATATATCACTGATTTTATATTTACATTTAAAATATATTTTTGTTGTAGAAAATTCTATTTAGAATTAGATTTCGGCATATGCTTGAGCTTAGAAGTCCCAAAATTGCTATTCCAGTCGTTTTATTAGCAGGCTTACTGTGGTCATTTGGCCCATTAGTTGTGAGATATATGGATAATCCCGAATTAGTTCCATGGCAGTATATTTTTGGAAGAGGTTTGACTATTTTTATTTTATTAAATCTTTACTTATTTTTTGAAGAGGGAAAAAATTTTTATAAAAATTATTTAAAAATAGGTTTATCAGGTGTCATTGGCGGCTCTGGCTTAGGCGTTGCAATGATCACCTTTATTTATTCAATTACTAACACTAGTGCTGCCGTAACATTACTATGTTTAGCTGCAATGCCATTTTTTACGGCATTACTAGCTTTTTTGTTTTTAAAAGAAAAAATTTCCTTAAATGTTGGTATCTCAATTGTGATAGCAACTGCAGGTATACTGATAATGGCACTTGGTAATACCAGTGAAAAATCTTTAATTGGATTTGTATTTGGTCTTACAGCTTCAATTGGTTTTTCAGTTTTTTCAGTATCTTTAAGGTGGAGAAAAGAAACTCCTAAATTTACTACAGTTGCTTTTGCAGGATTTTTTTGTGTTATCTTTTCATCTATAGCAATCATTACGAATGATTTGGTATTTTTCTCATCAAGTTATAATGGAACTTTATTTTCTTTACATGGAACTTTAGTATGTTTTGGTTTAATTTTATATTCAATAGGATCAAAAGCTATCCCTGCCGCAGAACTAACCTTGTTATCTTTAACTGAAGTAATAGGTGGAATATTCTGGGTATGGTTGCCTCTGTTTGGTATAAATGAGGTTCCAACAACAAACACAATCATTGGAGGATTTTTTCTTTTTATCTCAATAACTTATTACAGTCTTATTATGAAATGGAATAAAAGATACATCGCTTTGAATTAATCTATGAATAAAAATAATATTATCGTGAATAGTTGGAATGAGTGGGATCCATTAAAACATGTGATTGTTGGAAGAGCAGATGGGACCTGTATACCAGCCCCAGAACCAGCAGTTGATGCAAAAGTTCCAGAAGATAGCGATATGCGTGGACAGTTTGGACCAAGAACTAAAGATACAGTTGATAAAGCCAATCAACTATTAGATGATTTTTCAATCATTCTTCAAAAAAGGGGAATAAAAGTAGATCGACCAACACCTTTAGATTTTAATCAAAAAACATCTACTCCTGATTGGGAGGCAGAAACCATGTTTGGCTGTATGCCACCAAGAGATGTTTTGTTGACTGTTGGTAATGAAATATTAGAAGCGACAATGAGCTATCGTTGTCGTTGGTTTGAATATTTATGCTATAGACCACTTTTACAAGATTATTACAATCAAGATTCAAATATGCGACATGAGTCTGCACCAAAGCCTAGATTAACAGATCTCGATTATCGAAAGGATTATTTATCAGATAAAATTGGAGTTCAAAAACGATTAGAGTGGACTGAAAAAAAACATTTTGTAACAACTGAGGAAGAACCATTATTTGACGCAGCTGATGTATTGAGATTTGGAAAAGATCTAGTAGTGCAACATGGTTTTACTACAAATCTAAAAGGTATTGATTGGTTAAAAAGACACTATAAAGATCACAGAGTTCATGCAGTGAACTTTCCTGGTGATCCATATCCAATTCATATTGATGCAACTTTCACACCAATAAAAGAAGGGCTAATAATCAATAATCCTCAAAGAAGACTACCAAAAGAACAAAGAAAATTATTTGAAAATAATGGATGGGAAATAATAGATAGTGCGCAGCCAGCACACAACGAGCCACCTGCATTATGTTATTCATCAACTTGGTTATCTATGAATGTATTGGTTTTAGATTCTAAAACTGTGTGTGTTGAAAAAAGTGAAACTTATCAGGCAGAACAATTAGATAAACTTGGAATGGAAGTGGTACCAGTAGAACTACGTGATGCTTATGCATTTGGAGGAGGACTTCATTGTTGTACTGCAGATGTATATCGAGAAGGTGACTTAAAGGACTATTTTCCTAACCAATAATTCTCTAATTTGGATTTTGCTTTAAAAATTCAATATATTTTAAAACTTCATTAAACTTTTCATCAGGTATATCTTTGTAACTCGCATTAAATTTAGATTTTACACAAATAGCAACATGGGCATAGGCATTTCTACCCTTAGGATGATTAGGATGATCAGGTAATTGACCCTGTAAATAATCGCCAGCTTCCTGAATAATTTTCCAGAGTTTACTTGCGTTTTCTATATTCATAATACACTTTAAAGCGCGACAAGAATTTACGTAATAAATTTTTACACATTTGTTAAATAAAAATATGAGGTATTTTAACAGAAACATAAATATTCTCCTAGCTTGGTCTGTTCATTTTTTAACATGTTCTGGATTAATAGCAGGTTTTTTTGCTCTAATATGTATATTAAAAAATGATCCAACATCAGCTTTTTTATTTTTAGGATTGGCATTATTAATTGATGCTATAGATGGCTCGTTAGCGCGAAAGTTTAAAGTAAAAATCTTTATAAAAAATATAGATGGCAGAATGCTTGATAGCGTAATTGATTTCTTCAATTATATAATAATTCCATCTGTAATGATATATTGGTTCAAATTAGTACCAGTGAATTTTGAGTTCATTATATCCTCTATCATATTAATTATCTCAGCAATTTCATACTCAAATTCTAATGTTATGACTTCAGATAATTTTTACAAAGGTTTCCCATGCGTTTGGAATATACTGGTTTTTTATTTATACATTTTCGATTTTTCACAGATTTTCAATTTATTGCTGATTTCAATATTTATAGTTTTAAAATTTATACCTATAAAATATATCCATCCATTACGAGTTGAAAAATATAAAAAATATTCAATTTTATTTATGTCACTATGGTTTTTTTCATCACTTAAAATTTTATTAAATTCGTTTTATTCTTTAAATAGTTATTTTGATTATTTGTCACTTTTTGTGTGGACTATTTCAAATTTATATTTTGTAGTTTTAACGATTTATGAATTATACAACCAGGTATTTAGAAATATTTTTTTAAAAATTAAAAATTAAATATTTAAATAAGTAAAAATACTAAAAAAATCATTTGAATAAAATTAATCACAACAGATATGAAATGTGAATATTTAAATTTTTTATTCTGTTTTTCATCTCTATATTTGTTAATTAAAGGCATTAAATAGTAATTCGAAATAGCAAATAAAATAGTGATTGTTATAATTAAAATAAAATCAATTCCAAATTTACTAAGAAAAAAAAACGTTAATACAACAATAAAACTTATTACTAAATTAACATTATAATAAAAAGGAAATATTCTTCTAATAAACTTTCGAGCGTTTTCATCATCTAATGTTGTAAAGACAACTGGTGCTATTACAAATGAGAAGAATAACATTATTCCCAAAATCATTGATGTTAGATAAATACCAATCTGTTCAATCATAATTTTTGTTCAAATATTCTAAAATATATATAATCTATAAATACATGATATTTGTAAAAAATTTTAATTCAATCTCAGGTCAAGAATGGAAAACAAGTGAAAAATATCCAGGAGTGAGGTGGAAATTTTTAGTTGATGCAGATATTGATGGAAGTAAAGGAATTTCTTGTGGTTTTGCAGAAGTTTTACCGGGTGGAAAATTAACTTTACATCATCATGCGCCAGACGAAATTTATGTTGTAACCAATGGTTCTGCAACTTTAAACAAAGATGGTGAATTTGAAGAGATTAAAAAAGGGGATTTAGTTTATATTTCTAATAATGCTAAACATGCACTTAAAAATAATAGTGATGAAACATTTGGATTTTATTGGCTTTTCCCAACAGATCGATTTAAAGAAGTTGAATATTTTTCTGATGAGTGAAACTTATTTAACTTAGACAATGAACACTAAAAAGTTTTTTGCTATCAACCCAAGTTTTATTTAGTTTCCATCCAGCTTTATTAGCTAAGTTTTTGAAGGATTTAATCGTATATTTATGTGAATTCTCTGTATGTATCTCTTCATTTTTTTTAATTAAATAATTTGAACCATTAATTCTAATATTATTTTTTTTTTTAGATCTTAATCTCATTTCAATTCTTTTTTTTTGTTTATTATAA
>CABZSY010000021.1 GCA_902528505.1 uncultured Pelagibacteraceae bacterium | reverse complement strand
ATTGTTATCTCGTCTTTTTTATCCTCACGCTCATAAACTTTAGAGTCAATACAAAAAGGAATAAATTCTGGGTATTTTTCAATCTCTAAAACAAAATCAATTAACTTTTGTTTTTCTTTTTCTATATGCCTTGTTACTGAGGCTTTAGGCATTAATTATTTTTTAATCTATTTTGTTGGAGTTTAGCAAAATCTTCGTCTGCATGATAAGACGATCTTGTAAGTGGTGATGATGACACTAGTAAAAATCCTTTTGATTTTGCAATATTTTCTAACTCTTTAAATTCATCAGGGTGATAATATCTGTTTAGTGGATGATGTTTTGGAGAAGGTTGTAAATACTGACCTATAGTTATGAAATCTACATCAGCAGATCTTAAGTCATCCATAACTTGAATCAATTCATCTTTATGTTCACCAAGTCCAACCATTAAACCAGATTTAGTAAAAACTTTTTTATTAATTTTTTTAACATTTTTTAAAAGTTCTAAAGATCCAAAATATCTCGCACCTGGTCGAACTTTTAAATAAAGACGTGGTACTGTTTCAATATTGTGATTAAACACATCTAAATCTGCCTCTAAAATTTTTTTATAAGCATCACCTTTTCTTAAGAAATCTGGTGTTAAGACTTCTATTGAAGTTTTAGGATTTTTTTTACGAGTTGCATTTATAACTTCATAAAAATGATTTGACCCACCATCATCTAAATCATCTCTATCAACTGAAGTAATGACGACATGTTTTAAATCTAATTTACTTACAGCATTTGAAATTTTGTAAGGCTCAAATGGATCCAATTTTTCAGGTTTACCCGTTTTGACATCACAAAACGCACAAGCTCTTGTACAAGTATCACCCATGATCATAAATGTTGCATGTCTTTTACTCCAACATTCAGTAATATTTGGACAATTAGCTTCCTGACAAACAGTGACTAGATTATTTTGGTTAACTATTGTTTTTGTTAAAAAAAATTCTTTACTGTTTGATAGCTTAGATCTGATCCAATCAGGTTTTTTTTTAATTGGATTAACCGGTTTATTTACTTTTTCAGGATGTCTAATTTTTGTTTTCATCATTTTTAATTATATAAATCGTCTCTCCTTCTTTGCCAAATAGAAATCGTTCTCTAATTAAAGTCTCAATATAGTCTAAATCTAAATTACTACTTAATAGTGAATTTTTATGATCCATATCCTCGATTTTACTAATTAAGGTTAATTCTTCTTTTTTCAAGTTGGACAAAAGCTCCTTTTTCTCAATGTAAGAAAAAAGACCTCTTTCACCAGAAATAAGATTAAAACCAAAGTAAAGAATCAAAAACAATGATATTAATAAAAAATAATTTCTTTTTATTAACCTCAACATTAATTGATTTTATTCATTCTCACCTTTTTTCCAAGTTCTTCTTCAATACGAATTAATTGATTATATTTAGCTACTCTTTCAGATCTTGCTAATGATCCTGTTTTAATTTGATTTGAGTTGGTTCCAACTGCAAGATCTGCAATAAAAGTATCTTCACTATCACCAGATCTATGAGATATTATTGTTTTATAACCAATGGTTTGGGCAAATTTGATTACATCCAACGTTTCAGAAACTGTTCCAATTTGGTTTAATTTAATCAAAATTGAATTTGAGGACATGTTTAAAAACCCTTTCTTAAGTCTTTCTAAATTTGTCACATAAAGATCATCCCCCACTATTTGAACTTTATTAATTGATCTCATCAATTTATTCCATGCAAGCCAATCATTCTCAGCAAAAGGGTCTTCGATAGATTTGATTTTATATTTTTTAATAATTTTTTGATACTCTTTGATAGATTTTTCAACAGATATGTAAGTTTTAGAATGAATTGAATATTTATTTTTTTTAAATAATTCATTTGCAGCTACATCCAAACAAATTGAAACATCTCTACCATTTATAAATCCTGATTTTTTTATAGCTTTTAAAATTAAATCGAGAGCTTGGTCGTTACTACTGATCATGGGTGCAAAGCCACCTTCATCTCCAACAGAGGTGGATAAACCTTTATCTTTTATTAATTTTGATAAATTTTTAATCACTATAAAGCATATTCTCATTGCCTCAGAAAAACTCCTAGCACGGTCAGGTCTAATCATAAACTCTTGAATTCTAAGACCATTGTTTGCATGAGCTCCACCATTAATAATGTTCATTAAAGGATAAGGTAATTGGAAATTTTTCTTTATAAAAAAAGTTTTGTACAATGGTAATTTTTTAAGTTTGGCGGAAAGTTTTTTGACAGACATTGAAACTGCAAGCATAGCATTTGCACCAAGATTTGTTTTTTGTCTAGTTCCATCTAAGTTTATTAATAAAGTATCGATCCGTTCTTGGTTATGAACACTCTGGCCTTTTAATTTGTTTGAAATTTTTATGTTAACTAAATTAACAGCATTTAAAACACTTTTGCCTAGATAACGTTTATTATTTTTATCTCTTTTCTCAAATGCTTCATACGTTCCAGTTGATGCTCCAGATGGACAAATTGCAGTTGCACTATTTTTTTTTGTATAAACCTCAGCCTCTACAGTTGGATTTCCTCTACTGTCAAATACTTGACGGGCCTTTACTTTTAAAATTTTACTCACTATTTTTTTATTAGTTTATCTATATCTGATAATTGATTTAACAGATTTTCTAACTTATCCAATGGAACCATGTTAGGACCATCTGATGGTGCATTATCTGGATCTTGATGGGTTTCAATAAAAACTCCAGCAACACCTACAGCAACAGCGGCCCTAGCTAAATACTCCACAAACTCTCTTTGACCTCCTGATGACTCTCCTTGTCCTCCAGGTTGTTGTACCGAATGGGTAGCATCAAAAATCACTGGATAACCATTCTTAGCCATAATAGGCAAAGATCTCATGTCAGAAACTAAAGTATTATAACCAAAACTTGCACCTCTTTCAGTAACTAAAATATTTGTATTTCCAGAGTCTGAAATTTTTTTAGTAACATTAACCATATCCCAAGGTGCTAAGAACTGTCCTTTTTTAACATTAATAATTTTATTTGTTTTTGCGGCAGCTATCAAAAGATCAGTCTGTCTGCATAAGAATGCAGGAATTTGTAATATGTCAACATGATCAGCTACTTCTGAACATTGATCAATATTATGAATGTCTGTTAAAATAGGAAGATTAAATTCTTTTTTTATTTTATCAAAAACAGGTAAAGATGCTTCAAGTCCAGCTCCTCTTTTTCCTTTAAGACTAGTTCGATTAGCTTTGTCGAAAGAGGTTTTGTAAATAAAGCCAAGTCCAAATTTTTTTGTAATTTCTTGAATTTTGCCAGCCATATCCATTGCATGCTGTTCAGTTTCAAGCTGACAAGGTCCAGCAATAATACAAATTTTATTATTATTTGAGATTTCTATATTTCCACAATTTACTTTTATGCTATTCATTTATGATTTTTTGCTGCCTTGATAAATGAAGAGAATAAAGGATGGGGCGATAAAGGTCTAGATTTAAATTCTGGGTGGAACTGAACTCCAATAAACCAAGGGTGATTTTTAAGCTCAATAATTTCAGGTAATTGATTATCAGGTGATAAACCTGAAAAAATCATACCTTTTTTCTCAAAATTTTCTCTATAAGCGATATTTACTTCATATCTATGACGATGACGTTCTTTAATTAAATTTGACTTATAAATTTTTCTGATCTTTGAGTTGTTTTGTAATTTGGCATCATAAGACCCCAGTCTCATCGTCCCTCCAAGATCTTTATCAGTCCCCTTAATAGTTTTACCGTCTTTAGACCATTCGTTTAGTAAACCAATAATCGGAAGACCTTTTTTATCAAATTCACTTGAAGTAGCATTTTTTAAATTGAGTTGGTTTCTTGCAAATTCAATAATTGCCATTTGCATTCCATAGCATATTCCAAGGAAAGGAATTTTGTTCATTCTTGCATATTTTATGGCTTCTATTTTTCCATCTGTACCTCTTTTGCCAAATCCACCAGGTATTAATATTCCTGAAATATTTTTTAGTTTTTTCTTTATTTCTGAAATTTTTAATTTTTCAGAGTCAATCCTAACCAAATTAACTTTAATTTTATTATCTATTCCACCATGTGTTAAAGCTTCGTCTAATGACTTATAGGCATCTTGAAGCTCAACATATTTTCCAATAATAGCAATGTTCACTTGTCTCTTATTTTGTAAAATAATTTTAGTTATTTTTTTCCAAGGCTTTAAATTTGCAGGCTTCTTGGTTTTTAATTTAAAATAATTTAAAACTTGAATATCTAATTTTTCTCTAAAAAAACTTATTGGCGCCTCATAAATAGTTTTGACATCAACAGTTTCAATTACATTTTTAATATCAACATTACAAAATAAAGAAATCTTTTTTCTGTGCTCTGATGGTATAGGTCTTTCAGACCTACAAATGATAATATCTGGCTGAATACCTATGCTTCTTAACTCTTTTACAGAGTGTTGAGTTGGTTTTGTTTTTATCTCATCCGATGCTTTTAAGTAAGGAACTAAAGTTAAATGAATAAATAAAGCATTTTTCTTACCAACATCGTTTGCAAATTGTCTTATTGCTTCAACAAATGGAAGACTTTCTATATCTCCAACTATCCCTCCAATTTCACAAATAACAAAGTCCTCTTTTGATGAATCGTGTTTAATAAATTGTTTTATGCGATCTGTAATATGTGGAATTACTTGAACAGTTTTTCCAAGATACTCTCCTTTACGTTCTTTTTTTAAAACATCATTATATATTTTTCCTGTAGTGATATTGTCTGATTTTTTTGCTGATACCCCTGAAAATCGTTCATAATGACCAAGATCCAAATCTGTTTCAGCACCATCGTCTGTTACATAAACTTCACCATGCTGAAATGGACTCATTGTTCCTGGGTCTACATTTAAATATGGATCAAGTTTTCTGATTCTAACTTTAAAACCTCTTGATTGAAGTAGGTATGCTAGTGAAGCTGAAGATAAACCTTTACCTAATGATGAAACCACGCCGCCCGTGACAAATATATATCGCGCCATGGAATTATCTTATAGCGAATAAAAAAGAGATTGAAAAGTATTAATTAATTATTTTCAGGAATTGAAGGGGTATCTTCTGTTTTTTCCTCAACCGTATCTAAAACTGAGCTAGTTGGTGTTAGTTCTGCTCTTGAAATAATTGTAAGCGCTAAGCTGCAAATAATAAATAATGTTGCAACAATTGCCGTAGCTTTAGTCATGAAACTACCAGCTGATCTTGATAACATGAAGTTTTCTTGTGAAACACCAATACCTAATGCACCACCTTCAGATTTCTGTATTAAAACTAGTAATACCAAAATAACTGCAAGTATGATGTTAATTACTAATAATATAGTTTCCATGGCGATCTAATTAATGGTTTTTTTAATTATATCAATAAATTTCTTTGGATCTTGAGAAGCCCCACCTATTAAAAAACCATCAATAGTATTAATATTTTTCAATTGATTGATGTTGTCACTATTTACAGAGCCTCCATACAAAATTTTGGAAGGTTTTTTGCCTAATTTTTTTTTAATAAATGAAATTGATTTTATCAAGTCTTTTGACTTTGGAATTAACCCACTACCAATGGACCATACCGGTTCATAAGCAATAATTATATTTGATTTATTTCGAATTGATTTTAAACCCATTTTAATTTGCTTACTTAAAACTTGATTTGTTTTTTTGTTTCTTTTCTCTTTTAATGTTTCACCAATACAATAAATAATTTTTAATCCAGATTTTAACGCACTTTTAATTTTAGAGTTAATTTTTTGATTATCTTCACCTGTCTGTCTGATTTCAGAATGGCCCAATATAACATAACGCGCTCCAACATTTTTTAACATTTTAGAATTTATCTGACCGGTAAATGCACCATAATGATCGCTCTGGTGAGAATTTTGAGCACCAACTTCAATTTTTGTTTTTTTCAATTTATTAGACAAAGAATAGATTAAAGTGCTAGGTGGACAATAAATTAACTTTATTTTTTTTTGTTTTATAGTGTTAGAAAATTTAATTACTTTATCCAGTGAATCTAGTGCTTTTAAGTCACCAAACATTTTCCAATTAGCTACAAAATACAGATATTTATTTGTCATAATTGATTTTTTAATCTATAGATTTGTTTTTTACAGATCAATATATTATTGGCTTTATGATAGAAACTTTAAAAAATTTTGGTGGAAAAAAATTGGGTGGTTTGATCCTAATCATAGTAATTATTATTGCATTTGGTTTTGGTGGATTTGGTGGGGGCTTCAGCACAAATAATCAAAATAATATAGCAAAAATAAATAAAACAAATTTAACCACTCAAGATTTTATGGATTATGTGAGTCAAAGTGGTATATCACTTGATGCTATTAGAACCAATTTAGATAATAATATAATTGAAGAATTATTATCAGGTTTGATTTCAACTACATTAATTGATCTCGAAGTAAAAGATTTTGCGCTTTCAATCAGTGAGAGAACAATTCTTAAAACTATTAAAGACAATAAAAATTTCCAAGACGAAAATGGTATTTTTCAAAGATTAAAATATGAAAAATTTTTACTATCAAGTAATTTATCAGCACCAATGTTTGAATTGAAATTAAAAAATAGAGAATTACAAAAACATTTATTTGATATTATAGGTGCCGGAACAATAACACCTAATTTCTTGATTGATAAAAAATATGAAGAAAATAACAAGACATTAAGTATTGAGTACTTCGATATGGAAAGGCTCTATAAGAGGAAGGATGAATATACTGATCAAGATCTTTTAGTATTTATTGAAGAAAATGAAGAGCAACTAAAAAGAGAATATATAGATTTTAAGTATGTTGTTTTAAATCCTAAAAATTTAATTGGAATAGAGGAATTTAATCAGGAATTTTTTGATGAGATTGATAAAATTGAAAACCAGATCTCAGAGGGAGCAGATTTTGAGACCATCTTAAAAAATATCAAAGTCAAAGTTATAGAAATAATTGAATATGCCCCAACATCGGAAGAACAAACTAATGAAAGTTTAATTTATCAAAATAAGTCATCTAAATTAAATTTAGTTGAAAATGGAGATAATTTCTTATTTTACAACATCAATAAAGAATACGATAAAAGTCCAAATTTAAATAATGATAAAACTAAAGGTGAGTTAGTGGAGTTAATTTATCAAAAAAACAAATTTGATTTTAACAGAAAAATCCTAGAAGAAATTCAAAGCAAAGAATTCGATAATAGTAAATTTGAAAATTTAGGGAGTAATAATTTATTAAATTATGAAATCAAAACAATTAATGATAATACAATGTTTGACATAAATTCGGTTAAAATTCTTTATTCATTGCCTATAAACTCTTTCACTTTAATTAATGACAAAGATAATAATATTTTTTTAGTTAAGATTGTAGATTCTAAGAAAAATTTTTTTAATAAATCTGATACAGAATATCTTCAATTTGTTAAAAATCAAAATACAGACAACAGGAAAAGTATTTTACAATCTTATGATCAATTATTAAACAATAAATACCAAGTTAAAATTAATCAAAAGTCTGTTGATAGAGTTAAAAATTATTTCAAATGATCATTAATCGAAGCTTCAAGGAATTCAAGTTTCGACATAGAAGCAAAAAAAACCAAATAATATATACGTCAAAAAAAGTTAAGAATGATGAAGAAATATTAAATCTAATTGATAATTTTTTAGCGGATAAAAATAGTTTTATATTTGAGTCTGTTGAAAAAGGTAAGATCAAAGGTAGATACACAATATTTGGAAAAAACCCTGATAAAATCTGGGAGTTTAACAACCAAAACTCTTATCTGATCAAAAATAATAAAAAGGTAAAACTGAAATACAAGCCAGATCAATTAATAGAGAAAATAATTGAGGAATTTAAATTTGAGACACCAAAAAAATTGCCAAAAATATGCTCATTAATTTCTGGATACTTTTCTTACGACTCTATTAGATATATTGAAAAAATACCAAACAGTTGCAAAAACGATTTATATTTACCAGATGTGAGACTTCTACGTCCTAGAACATTAGTTATTCATGATAATTTAAAAAAAGAAATATTTTATATAAGTAATATTTTTAAAGATGAAAAAATAACTAACTATAAAAATAAATTTAATGAGATTAAATCTGATCTTTTTAAATTATTAATTCAATCCTCAATTAAAAATTTAAATAGACCACAGAAAGAAAAATTAAATACTATTAAAGTTAAATCTAACACTTCTAAAAGTAAATTTTTAAATATGGTTAATAAGGCAAAAAAATACATAAAAATTGGTGATATTTTTCAAGTGGTTTTAAGTCAAAGATTTGAGGCTAAATTAACAAAAAAACCAATAGATATTTATAAAAAGTTGAGAATAACTAACCCTTCTCCTTTCATGTTTTTCTTTAATTTTAATGATTTCCAAATAATTGGTGCCAGTCCAGAAATATTAGTGAGATTAAGAGATAATAAAATTACTGTAAGACCAATTGCTGGAACAAGACCAAGAGGTAAAACATTAAAAGAAGATCTATATTATGAAAAAGATTTATTAAAAGATAAAAAAGAACTTTCAGAACATTTAATGCTTTTAGATTTAGGTAGAAATGACGCAGGTAAGGTATCAAAAGTAAATTCTGTTAAAGTTACTGAAAGCTTTATTATAGAGAGATATTCACATGTTATGCATATAGTATCAAACGTAATTGGTGATTATAATAAAAAGTTCTCTAAGTTTAAATCTTTGCTAGCTGGATTTCCTGCTGGAACAGTGTCCGGTGCTCCGAAAATAAGAGCTATGGAAATTATTGATGAATTAGAGACGGCAAGAAGAAAGGTTTACGCAGGTGGCATAGGTTATTTTTCTGCAAACGGCGAATTTGATACTTGTATTGCTTTGAGAACAGCTGTGGCCAAAAATAAAAAATTCTATGTACAAGCTGGTGCAGGAATAGTTGCTGATAGTAAACCCATAAACGAATATGAGGAGACTGTTAATAAAGCTAAGGCTTTAATTAATGCTTTAAGATAATGAAAGTTTTATTGATAGATAATTATGATAGTTTTACATTCAACCTCTATCATTACATATCTTCACTAGATGTTAAGGTAGATGTTATAAGAAATGATAAAATCACAGCTAAAGATATTAAAAAAAATAAATATAATAAAATTGTTATATCCCCAGGACCAGGAAATCCAAATCAATCAGGAAATTGTATAAATATTTTGAAATCTCTCCATAAAGAAATATCTTTTTTAGGGGTATGTCTAGGTCATCAAATTATTGGACAAGTATTTGGGTCAAAGATCATTCAAGCAAAAAAACTTATGCATGGAAAAATAAGTAGAATTAAATCGAAAAAAATTGGAATTTTGAAAAATCTACCAATAACTTTTGAAGCTACTAGATATCATAGTCTTATAATTGATAAGAAAACTTTATCTAATAGTTTAGAAATTACAGCAGAAACTGAAGATGGCTTGATAATGGGTGTGCAACATAAACTATATGATATTCACGGTGTACAATTTCATCCAGAAAGTATTAAAACTAAATTAGGAATGAAAATATTAAAAAATTTTATAAATTATTAGTTATATGGATCTAATTTTAGAAAAATTAAGAAATAAGAAAGATCTTTCTTTTGAGGAAAGTAAATCCACCTTTGAATTACTTATGACTGGGAAAGCTAATGAAAATCAAATGTATGATTTTTTAACCTTATTATCAGACAAAGGTGAAGTATCAGACGAAATTGCAGGTGGTGTTTATGTACTTAGAGAAAAGTCAAAAAGAGTAACAGTTACAGGCTGTATTGATACTTGTGGAACTGGAGGTGATGGCATGAACACCTTAAATATTTCAACCGCATCAGCTTTACTTTTAGCTAGCATGGGCACCAAAGTTGCTAAACATGGTAATAAGGCAGTCTCTTCTAAATGTGGTTCTGGGGATGTTTTGGAGGCACTTAAAGTTAAAATAAATCTTGAACCAGGTGATATAGAAAAAGAGATTAATGATAACAACTTTGGCTTTATGTTTGCTCCAAATTATCATAGTGCAATGAGATTTGTTGGGCCTGTGAGAAAAAAAATAGGTAAAAGGACAATATTTAATATGATTGGTCCATTAAGTAACCCTGCTTTAGTAAATAGACAAGTTGTCGGTGTTTTTGATAAAAAATTACTCAAGATTTTTGCTGAAGGGCTTAAAAATTTAAATATTAAATTTGCATGGATTGTAAATAGTGAAGATGGACTAGATGAAATTTCACCTTATGCAAAGACAAATGTAATACAATTAAAGAATGGGAAGATATCTGAAATTGTTATTGATCCTCAAGAGTTAAACATTAATGCAGAGAAATTTGAAAATTTAATTGGTGATGATGCTAAATATAATGCAAATAAGATGATTGAAATTTTTAAGGGTAAAGACAATGATTTTTCAAAAGCAGTTTGTTTAAACGCAGCAGCAGGTTTAATTGTAAATGAAAAATATTCAAAATTTTTAGATGCTTACAATTATAGTAGAGAATTTATTTTATCAGGAAAATCATATATTCATTTAGAAAAAATACAAAATGTCTAAAAATATTCTTGAAGAAATAATAAAAAAAAAAATAGAAAAGATTGATAATTTAAAAAAATTAATAAGTTTAAATTCTCTAACAGATATTATTAATAAAAATAATTCTTTCTTAAATTTTAAAGAAAAAATTCAATTAAATTTATCGGATAATAAAACATCTATTATTGCCGAAATTAAAAAAGCTAGCCCTTCTGCAGGTATAATTATTCAAAATTATAATCCAGTAGAAATTGCCAATATATATAATATAAATAATGTAACCTGCTTGTCTGTACTTACTGAGGAAGATTATTTTTTAGGGAAGCTAATTCACATCAGTAAGATAAAAGAAAAAGTCAACTTACCTATTTTATGTAAAGATTTCTTTGTAGATAAATTTCAAATACCATTAGCTAAAAGTTATGGAGCAGATGCAATTTTAATTATTTTGGCTGGTGTATCAGATAATCTAGCAAATGATTTATATGAAGAGGCATTAAAGTATAAAATGTCAGTGATTGTGGAAGTTCATACTGTTGAAGAGGCTAAAAAAGCATTAAATTTTAAAGAGGCTTTGATTGGAATAAACAATAGGGATTTAAAAACTCTTAAAACAGACATAAATACAACTTATAATATCTATAATGTGTTAATTAATCATGATGGACCTTTGATTTCAGAGAGTGGAATTAAAACTAAAGAGGAACTTTTAGATTTAAAAACCAATACATCTATTAATACTTTCTTAATTGGTGAATCACTTTTGAGGAATTTGGATAAAAATTCTATTTTTTCAGTTTTATAGTTAATTAAACCCCATTTTTGTTGGTTTTTTTAATGTTGTTAAATTATAAGAACTTTTATAGAACATTATTTGTACGATATTTGTTCTTATGCTAACAAAAAAACAAAAAAACTTGCTTTTATTTATCAACAAAAAGTTGAGAAGTTCTGGCGTTTCTCCTTCATACGAAGAGATGAAACAATCTTTGAATTTAAAATCTAAGTCAGGAATACACAGATTGATAAGCGCTTTAGAAGAAAGAGGTTTTATAAAAAGACTTGCTCATAAAGCTAGAGCATTAGAGGTAATAAAGCTTCCTGAAACAGCTTCTGCAAACGATATTTACAACAATTTTTCACCAAGTGTTATTAAGGGTGGTTTAGATGAAGAGCAAATTAATCCTGATGAGGTAGAAGTGCCAGTTCTTGGTAGAATTGCTGCTGGAACACCTGTTGAGGCAATTCAAAACGAAGTTGCTAGAATACCTTTGCCAAATAATTTAGAAAAAAATGGTGATTATTTTGGCTTAAAGGTGCAAGGTGATTCTATGATAGAAGCTGGTATTCATGAGGGTGATACTGTTATTATTAAAAGAACAGATACGGCAGACAATGGAAAAATTGTAGTTGCTTTGATTGATGAACATGAAGCAATGCTTAAAAGAATTCGTAAAAAAGGTAAAGTAGTCGCTTTAGAAAGTGCAAATAGAAATTACGAAACTAAGATTTTTGGACCTGATAGAGTTAAAGTTCAGGGTGTTTTGGTATCTTTATATAGAAACTTCTAAAAAAATAGTCTAAACATCATTGATGTCAAAAGTAGCAACTCGATTTGCTCCCTCACCTACTGGACCTCTTCATATTGGAGGTGTAAGAACAGCATTATTTAATTGGCTTTACTCAAAAAATCAAAAAGGTACATTTCATCTAAGAATAGAAGATACTGATAAAGAAAGATCTAAAGATGAACATAAAATCCAAATTGTAAATTCTTTAAAATGGTTAGGAATTGAACATGATGGAGACGAATATATTCAATCAACTAAAGTTAAGGACCATATTAAAGTTGTAAATGAATTATTAAAAAATGGAAACGCATATAAATGCTATTGTTCTAGTGAAGAAATTGAAGAACAAAAAAAAAGAGCTAGACAAAAAAAATTACCTTATATCTATAATCGAAAGTGGAGAGATTCAGATGAAAACGATATTCCTAAGGATATTAAGCCGGTAATTAGATTTAAAAGTAAAATTGAAGGAAGTTCTGTATTAAAAGACTTGGTGCAAGGTGATGTAGAAATTGAAAACAACACAATTGAGGATTTTATTATATTAAGAAATGACGGGACTCCTACTTATAACCTTTCAGCGACTGTAGACGACCATCAAATGGGAATGACACACATTATTAGAGGTGATGATCATAAAATAAATACCTTTAAGCAAATACAAATATATCTAGCTATGGGTTGGGAGGTACCAAATTTTGCACACATACCTTTAATCCATACAATTGAGGGCAAAAAACTATCTAAAAGAGATAATGCCTCCACATTAGACGATTACTCAAAAATTGGTATTATGCCAGATGCTCTAAGAAATTATTTGTTGAGATTGGGCTGGTCTTATCAAGATAAAGAAATATTTACTTTAGATGAGAGCATTAAATACTTTAATTTAGAGGGAATTGGAAAATCACCTTCAAAACTTGATATGACCCGTATTTTATCAATGAACGAGCACTATATTAAAGCTATTGATGAACAACAGCTTTTCAAAAGCTTAATTGAATATTGTGAGATTTATAAAGAAAAAATTAAACCTGAAAAAGAGGAAAAAATAAAAAATTCACTTTCTTTTTTGAAAAATAAGGCAAGAACATTGGAAGATATATTTAACAACGCAAAATATATAATTCTAGATAAAATCAATTTTAATCCAGATGATATCAAGTTAATTGATGATAATGCAAAAAAAATAATTCAAGAATTTAAAACCGAGATTTCTTCATTAGACAGTTTAAATAGAGAAATATTGGAGCCTATAGTAAATAATTTAATAAAAAAACATGAGACTAATTTTAAAGGTATAGGACAGCCTCTAAGAATAATTTTAACAGGATCTAAATTTGGACCAGGCATCTACGATATTTTAATTTCTTTAGGCAAGAAAGAAGTGAGTCAAAGATTAGGAAACAAGATAATTGGATAGAACTGTTGAGGACTCATCTGATGATGAGGTCCTTGATCTGATGCCAACTAAAGTTTTATTACATTCAGCTAATTGCTTTTTAATAAGGTCAGGATTCTTTAAAAAATATATTACAGTTTTATAAATTTCTCTAGGATTACACTCATTTTGAAGAAGTTCTGGGATTATTTCTCGATTGTTGATAATATTAATGATATTTGCAAATTTAACATTCACTAACATTTTAAATATCATAAAATTAATAAAGCTTAATTTATAAATAATTATTGATGGTATATTGGCATTACAAATTTGTAATGAAATAGTGCCAGATTTTGACACAGCAAAAATAGATTTAGATAAAACCTCTTTTTTAATATTTTCTTCAGATATAACATCTACATTTTCAATATTTTTTTGTTTAATTATATCTAAAATTGAATTTTTATTTTCCTCGGTAGCATGAAAATAAAAATAATAGTCTTTATGTTTTTTATTCATTAATTCTATAAAGCTAATTAAAATCGGTAAAAGAACTAATATCTCAGATTTTCTACTTCCTGGAAATAAGGATATTATTTTTTTATGATTTATTATTAAATCCTCAATTAAAGTTTTTGGATTATTCTTAGTTTCGATTAAAGGATGTCCTACAAAAGTATTTTTTATATTTTCTTCATCAAAATATTTTTTTTCAAAGTTAAATAGTAAAAGAATATGATCAATAAATTTTTTTATTTTTTTAACCCTATTTTTTCTCCAAATCCAAACCTGTGGAGCAACATAATGAACTGTTTTTATGCTACTTTTAATCTTCTTTACTTTTTCAGCTACACGCAAGGTAAAATCAGGGCTATCTACACTAAATAAAATATCAGGATTAAATTTTATAATCTCCTCTACGGTTTGATTAATTTTCTTTCTAATTTTAAAAATATTTAAAATAACACTTGTAAATCCAAGATATGTAATCTCTTTTAAATCGTAAATTGAGCTAATACCTAACTTCTTCAAATTAGATCCACCAACTGATAAATATTTAATTTCTGAACTTGTAGATTGAAGTTTTGATATTACTTCAGAAGCTAATTTGTCACCTGAAGGTTCACCCGTTAGGATAAATATTTTTTTCATACAACTTTAATAAATATTCTGTGTTTATTGGCAAAATCAATACATTTAGCTTTATCTAAAATGATATTTTTTTTGGATTTTAAAATTATTCCTTTAAGACCAAATTTTTTACAATCCTTAAGAGTTTGAAGTCCTATTACGGGTAAATCCATTCTTAAATCCTGTTTTTTTTTTGGAAATTTGATTAATATAGCTTGTGTTTTTTTCTTTAATTTAGCTAGCATTTTTCTTGTGCCTTCTTTCCCTTCTTTTGCAACAATTTTGTTATCTTTAACAATTAAAGCTTGCACATGATCCAACTCGTTCAGTTTATTAAAATATTTAACGCCTTTTTTAATTGATAAAAAATCTCTTCTATTTGGTTTTAGTTTTGTATAATTTCCTGATTTTAAAGCAAGTTCTGGATTAAAACTAATTGAACTAATAACATTAATACCTTCTTTATTTAAAATTTTTATAATTGACTTGATTATAGCAGCATCTCCTTTTTTTGCTGCTTTTATTACACCAGGCATATAATAAATACCTTTGAGATCCAATCTTAGCGATGAAAATTTTGGTTTAGCTATTTTTCCTGCAAATAAAACTTTTTTTGAATTTTTTTCTTTTATTAAGTTAAGAATTTTACCAAATTTTCCAATACTTATTCGATGGGAGTTAATATTTTTTTTAAATTTAGAATTTTTTGAAAAATCAATAATGAAATATTTTTTTTTTAATCTTTTAATTCTATTTAGTACAATATCAGAAAAAACTGTGTCTCCTAAAAATAATCCAATCATTTTATTTTGAAAATGGAGTGCATATCGGTCTTTTTTTGTCTTTCTCTATAAAACTAACAACTTCACTTACCAATTGATGTTTTTTTAGCTCTACACTTAAACTGTTTAAATTTTCAGTTAAATTTTCACTTTTAAATATTTCTTTGTACGCTTCACTTAAGATCTTTATGTCTTGATTTGAAATATTTTTTCTTCTTAATCCAATTAGGTTCAGACCTTGAAGTATACTCCTATTACCGTGAACTATACCATAAGGAATTATATCTCTAACAACACCACACATTCCTCCAATCATTGCTGATCTGCCCACCCTTGTAAACTGCTGAACAGCTGAGTTTCCTCCAATAATTACATTGTCCTCTATTTTGGCATGACCACCCAATGGAACACTGTTTGCTAAAATTACATTATCACCAACGGTACAATCATGTGCTATATGAGCTGATACCATGAACAAACAGTTGTTACCTACTTTTGTTATTCCTCCACCACCATTAGTTCCTGGGTTAATGGTTACATACTCTCTGATTTTATTACTATTTCCTATTTCAAGTTTAGATTCTTCACCTTGGAATTTTAGATCTTGAGGATCATTTCCGATTGAAGCAAAAGGGTAAATATTATTATTTTTACCAATTTTAGTATTACCTATTATACTTACATGAGATTGTACCATTGTGTTTTCAC
>CABZSY010000020.1 GCA_902528505.1 uncultured Pelagibacteraceae bacterium | reverse complement strand
AAGTTCCAGTTAAATTTATTAATCACGAAAGCTCACCAGGACTTAAAAGGGGTGGTGTGTTAAACATAGTGAGAAGAAAAGTTGAATTGAAATGTCCAAGTGAGAAAATTCCTGAAAATCTTATGATTGATTTAGATGGAATTGATATTGGTGAGAGTTTTAAAATTTCATCTATAAGCTTAGATGAAGAAGTAACACCAACTATTCAAGGAAGGGACTTTGTAATTGCAACTTTAGCAGCTCCAACTGTAATGAAAGAGCCTGAAAAACCAGCAGAAGCAGAAGCTGCTGAAGGTGAGGAAGGAGCATCAGGAGCAGAAGCTGCCCCTGCAGATGGTGATAAGCCTGCAGCTGAGGGTGATAAAAAAGAAGGTGAAGATAAAAAACCTGCTGAAGAAAAAAAATAAGTAATCAAAATTGAAATTTACTTCCCACTAAAATCCATTATATGCTTTTATTTGTAGGTTTAGGTAACCCAACTCCAGATAGTGAAAATAACAGACATAATGTTGGTTTCAAAATAATCGACTCTATTAATAAAAAATTTGGCTTATCAAAACAAAAACCAAAATTTAAAGGACTGCTTACTACTGGTAACGTTGCTGAACAGAAGGTTTATGCTATCAAGCCATTAACTTTTATGAATAATTCCGGAATATGTATTCGAGAACTCATTGAATATTTTAAAATTGATGCTGAAGATGTAATTGTTTTCCACGATGATTTAGATGTTGAATTTGGAAAAATCAAAGCAAAGTTTGGAGGATCAAGTGCAGGACATAACGGTATAGCATCTATTGATAAATTTATCGGTAAAGACTATTCAAGAGTAAGAGTGGGAATTGGTAAACCAAAAGAAAATATGGAAGTGAGCGATTATGTTTTACAAGATTTTGATGAGGATGAAATGATGGGATTAGAAAAAATTACAAAAGATATTACAGACTCTATTTCGATATTAGTGAATAAAAAATTAGATTTATTTTCAAGCACAGTAAATAATAAATAATGAGTTTTAAATGTGGAATAGTTGGTTTACCCAATGTAGGCAAATCTACATTGTTCAATGCACTCACAAATTCTAGTAATGCTCAGGCTGCGAATTTCCCCTTCTGTACTATAGACCCTAACATAGGGGTGGTTCCTGTTCCGGACGAGCGACTTGAAAAATTATCCAAAGTTTCTAATTCGAAAAAAACAATTAATACAACAATCTCGTTCGTTGATATAGCGGGACTTGTGAAAGGTGCCTCAAAAGGTGAGGGTTTAGGAAATAAATTTCTTTCTCATATAAGAGAGGTAGATGCTGTAATTCATATGATTAGGTGCTTCGACTCTGATGATATTCAAAATGTTAACCCAACTGTTGATCCTATTAGAGATTTAGAGATTATTGAAACAGAAATGATGCTTGCAGATTTAGAGTCTATACAAAAAAGATTAGAAAAAAATAACAAAAAAAATGTAGAAGAAAAGCAACTCAAAGTTTTAGAAGTTGCTTTAGATTGTATAAATAATGATAAAGATATATCTTTTCTTAAATCTCAATTTGAAAGTAAGCAACTAAATCAAAGTGGATTATTATCCATTAAACCTAAGATATTTGTATGTAATGTTGATGAGCAAAGTGTCAAAGAGGGAAATCATTATACAAGTGCTTTTATTGAAAAGTATGGAGCAGAAAATACTCTGATAGTTTCAGCTGACATTGAAAATCAAATAAATGAATTAGAAAACGAAGAGAAAAAAAATTATATGGATATGATAGGCTTAAAAGATACTGGATTAACCTTGCTAATCCAAAAAGGATATAAAATTTTAGAACTTGATACTTATTTTACATCCGGTCCAGAGGAAACTAGGGCTTGGACAATTCAAAAGAATTGTACTGCACCAAAGGCTGCTGGTGAGATTCACACAGATTTTGAAAAAGGATTTATAAGAGCTGAAACAATTTCTTATGAAGATTTTGTTGCTAATGATGGTTGGGTGAATTCTAAAACTAATGGAAAAATGAGGTTAGAAGGCAAGGATTATATTGTAAAAGATGGGGATGTGTTAAACTTCCGATTTAACACGTGACCAAATTCTCTTCATACTGAAATAAACAAGAACTGTTAAAATTATCAAATAAACAATTGCTTTAAAGCCCATCTGATGTCTCGCTTCTAAGCTTGGTTCTGCTGCCCACATTAAGAAAGTAGTCACATCTTTTGACATTTGTTCAACACTTGCTTTTGTTCCATCTGAATATTCAATAATTCCGTCTGAGAGAGGTGCTGACATTTTAATTTTGTTTCCATACATATATTTATTATAATGGACTCCATCATCCAAAATCATTCCACTTGGAGCTTCTTCATAGCCTTGTAATAAAGAATATATGTAATCTACTCCACCTCCCCTAGCTTTTACTAATACAGACATATCTGGAGGGTATGCACCCCCATTAGCCGCTTCTGCTGCCTTAACATTTTCATAAGGCATCACAAATTTATCAGAGAGTTTTCCTGGTCGTTGAAACATTTCACCATCAGCATTTGGACCATCTGTTACTTCAAATGAGGCGGCAATTGCTTTGGCTTGAGCTACTGAAAATTCTGGCCCACCCTTTTCAGATAAATTTCTGTAACTCAAATATTTCATTGAATGGCAAGCTGCACAGACTTCAGTATAAACTTGATATCCTCTTTGAAGTGATGCTCTATCAAATTTTCCAAATAAACCCTTGAACGTCCAGTCAGTTTTTAAAAACTCAACTTTTTCTGCAGAAATTACATTAACACTTGATACACTAAACAATATTATTACTGAAAATAGCTTAAGAATATTTTTCACTATTCTATTTTACTTTCCTTTTTTTTAGCCATTGCCATATTGGGTGATCCTCCAAGTACAGGTTCAGTAATACTTAATGGTAAAGGTATCGTCCTCTCCTTTAGTCCCAGCACTGGTAAAATAACTAAAAAATGAAGGAAGTAGTAAGCTGTTGCAACTCTTGCAACCAATAAGTATAGCCCTTCAGCAGGCATTGCGCCCACATAACCTAGTATCAAGACGTCAGCTACTAGTATCCAATAGAATTGTTTATATAGTGGTCTAAATACTGCAGATCTTATTTTTGAAGTGTCTAGCCAAGGTAAAGCAGCTAAAATTAAAATTGCAGACAACATAGCTACAACTCCAAGCAACTTATCAGGTACTGATCTTAAAATTGCATAAAAGGGTAAGAGATACCATTCTGGCACAATATGTGCTGGAGTTACTAATGGATTGGCTTCTATGTAATTATCAGCATGTCCTAAAATATTAGGCGCGTAGAATACAAAAAAAGCAAATACAATCATAAACATTAATAATGCAAATCCATCTTTGATAACTATGTAAGGATGAAATGGAACAGTATCTTTTGATGGTTTTTTAACATCAATTCCAACAGGATTATTGTTACCAGGTACATGTAACGCCCAGATATGTAAAACTACTAATCCTAAAATTAGAAAAGGTATCAAGTAGTGTAGAGTAAAAAATCTAGTTAAAGTTGGGTTGTCTACAGAATACCCTCCCCACAACCAAGTCACTACACCCTCTCCAACAAATGGGATCGCACTAAATAGATTTGTAATTACAGTCGCTCCCCAGAAACTCATTTGTCCCCATGGTAAAACGTAACCCATGAAAGCAGCAGCCATCATCAATAAGTAAATAATTATTCCTATAATCCAAATTATTTCTCTTGGAGATTTATATGATCCATAAAACAAAGATCTAAAAATATGAATGTAAACTGCTAAGAAAAACATAGAAGCGCCATTTGCGTGAATATATCTAATTAACCAACCATAGTTTACGTCTCTCATAATATGCTCAACACTTTCAAATGCCATATCTGCATGAGCGATGTAATGCATCGCCAAAACTAAGCCTGTAACAATTTGAGTAATTAGGCAAAATGTTAAAATTCCACCAAATGTCCACCAATAGTTCAAATTCTTTGGAGTTGGATAGTCAGTTAAGTGATTTGCTAAAGTAAGTAACGGCAATCTATCATTGAACCATTTGCCGGCTTTTGATTTAGGCGTGTATTCGTGATCACTCATATGTTTTATCCAATTTTAATTGTGTTAGCATTTACAAATTCATACTTTGGAACTTCCATGTTCCATGGCGCTGGACCTTTTCTAATTCTTCCAGATGTATCATAATGTGAACCATGACAAGGACAAAACCATCCATCATAATCTCCTTTATCATTTAGGGGTACACATCCAAGGTGAGTACATACACCTAACATCACTAACCATTCAGGATTTTTTGCTCTATCTTCATCTTTTTCAGGATGAATTAAATCTTCCATTTTTACAGATCTCGCTACATCTATTTCTTCTTGAGTTCGTCTTCTTATGAAAACTGGTTTTCCTCTCCATAAAACAGTAATTGTATTACCTGGTTTCAAAGAACTAACATCAACCTCAGTGCTAGCTAACGCCTTTACAGATGCATCGGGATTCATTTGATCTACTAAAGGCCAAACAACAGCAGCAGCCCCAACTGCTCCAACAGCATAAGTAGCTGTAAATAAGAAATCTCTTCTTTCTGGTTTTTTGTCTGACACGATTAGTAACTGTTTATATTGCCTGTTTTGGTTTAAATTACTTAATATACGAATTCATATAATATAAAATATTAATTTTACTACTGATAGAATGACACAGAATTCAACCATTTCAGGGCCAAAAATTGCATTATATGAGCCGGATATTCCACAAAATACTGCAGCAATTATTAGAACTTGTGCCTGTTTAGGAGCAAAACTAGAAATTATTGAGCCATGTGGTTTTCTACTGTCAGATAAAAGGTTTAAAAGAGTTGTCATGGACTACATGGATCTTGAACAGATCGAATTTTATCAAAGCTCTGAGAAATTCTTTAAGAAAAAGCAGAATCAGAGAATTGTTTTAATGACAACTAAGGGATCCATATCTTATACTAAATTTAAGTTTAAATCAGATGATACAATTTTATTCGGTCGTGAGAGTGCAGGTGTTCCTGAAAAGGTTCACAAACTAATTAAAGATAGATTAAAGATCCCAATGAATGATAAAGTAAGATCGCTAAATATTGCTTCATCTGTTGCTATAGTGTTGGCTGAAAGTTTAAGACAAATTAAATTAATTTAAATGGACATAGATATTAAAAAAGATCTAACAAGTAATTGGTTTAAATTATTACAAAATGCAATTTGTGATGACATTATGAAACTTGAGAGGAACAAGTTTAAATTTAAATCAACTTCTTGGAAAAGAAATACTAAAAAAGACGAGGGAGGTGGAGAATACAGAATTTTAAGCAATGGAAAAATATTTGAAAAAGTGGGTGTAAATTACTCAAAAGTATATGGAAAATTTCCTAAAAAATTTCAAAAAAATATTTTAGGTGCTGAAAAAGATCCAAGTTTTTGGGCATCAGGGATATCAATTGTAATGCATATGCAAAATCCTCATATTCCGGCAATGCATTTTAATACTAGGTTCATTTGCACAAAAAAGAATTGGTTTGGAGGTGGCATGGATGTTACTCCAGCTATTAAAGATAAAAATGAAAAAAATAATATTCATAAAAAATTAAAACTTATGTGTGAACAACATAATAAAAAATATTATGCCAAATATAAAAAATGGTGTGATGAATATTTTTATTTACCACATAGAAATGAGGCAAGAGGAATAGGTGGTATTTTTTTTGATTATAAAAAAGATAACTTTGAAAAAGATTTTAAATTTGTAAGAGATGTGGGTGTAACATTTCAAATGTTATTTAATAATATTATAAGAAAAAAAATTTCGAAAAAATGGACTTTAAAAGAAAAGGAGAAACAATATATTAAAAGAGGTCGTTATGCAGAATTTAACCTGCTGTATGATAGAGGAACAAAATTTGGACTTCAAACAGGTGGTAATGTAGAGGGAATACTAATGTCCTTACCTCCAATTGCAAAATGGAAATAAAAAATGGATAAAGAACCAATTACACTAAATGGTCTCAATAAATTAAAAGAGGAATTAATTTATTTAAAAGAAAAAAAAAGACCTCAAATAGTAGCTGCAATTGCTGAAGCTAGGTCTCACGGAGATTTAAAAGAAAATGCTGAGTATCATGCTGCAAAAGAGGAACAGTCACATAGTGAAGGAAGAATAACAGAAATTAATGACATTATTGCACGAGCCAACGTAATTGATGTAACTAAATTAAATAATGACGGTAAAGTAATTTTTGGTTCAACTGTTTATCTTGAAGATTTAGACACTGGAGAAAAAATCAATTATAAAATAGTTGGTAAAGATGAGGCTGATTTAAAACAAAAATTAATTTTTTTTCAATCTCCTATCAGTAAGGGTTTAATTGGTAAAAATAAAAATGATTTAGTTGAAATTACTACTCCATCAGGAATGAAAAATTTTGAGATTAAAGACGTAAAGTATATTTAACCTTCAGCAATTTTTTGAACTTGTTTATCTGAAATTTGAAAACCGTTTTGAACCCAAATTTCTTCTATCATCTTCAATTTGTTTCCTAAAACTTTACCTTCAGGGATATTGTACTTTGACATAAGAATATTTGCCCCAACAGGTAAGGTTGGCAAAGTTTTGTTATTATAAAAATCAAGTAATTTAACAAGTTTTTTTTCTAATTTTTTTGAAATAAATAACTTAAAACTAATAATATCAGTTACAGCTTGCCTGCCATTAAAATAAAAAAATTTATTCAAATTTTTTACAGTAAAATAATCGATATTTACTTTTTGCTTATAAAATTTATCAACAAATTTTATTCTTTTTTGATCTTTATTAGAAATTTTAAATTTATATAAAAAATAATCTGCGTTATCAGTTCCATCAATAATTAATAATGAAATCAATAAAATAAAATCAATTTTAGATAAATTTTTCTGTCCGTATGCATTTAACTTTTTAAAACTTTGAAGATTTTTTAATTGAGGGAAAATTATCTCTATTAACTCAAGGCTTTCTTTATCCTTAAATAATTTAATAAACCCATCTGATTTTGTTAATTTTTTAAATTCCTCTAATAATCTTTCAGAAGAAAGTTTTGAAATTCCTCCAATATTTCTTTTAATAGTTTTAAGAATTTCTAGCTCATGTTTGTTACTAGAATAATTTAAAAAGAAACGTAGGTATCTTAATATCCTTAAGTAATCCTCTTGAATTCTTTCCTCTGGATTTCCTATAAATTTTAAAGTTCCACTTTCCAGGTCTTTTTTACCATAATGTGGATCAAACAAATTTCCATCTTTGTCAGAATAAATTGCATTAATAGAAAAATCTCTACGATTTGAATCATCCTTCCAGTTTAACGAAAATTCAACTTTAGCATGCCTTCCATCTGTTGAAACATCTTTTCTAAGAGTGGTGATTTCATATTTTTGATCACTTATAATTGCAGTAATTGTCCCATGATCTATTCCTGTTTCATAAAAGTTAATATTGTTTTTTTTGAGTGCATTACAAACTTCTGTCGGTGTTAAGTTTGTAGCTAAGTCAATATCATCAACTTCTTCTTTTTTTATAATCTTTCGAATGCATCCACCAACATATCTAACCTCGCTAGTTTCGTTAAAATTATTTATTGCCTCAAACACTTTGTAGGCTGAAGTTTCTTGGGTAATTTTTTTTATATTTTGACTTATGTAATCAAAATTTCTTGATCTGAAAAATATTTTATCTAATAATTTATCCATATATGGCTGGGGCGCTAGGATTCGAACCTAGGATGCCGGTACCAAAAACCAGTGCCTTACCGCTTGGCTACGCCCCAATATTATTTTCGTATAGCACAAAAAATCAAAATTTATATAGTTTTTGATACATTGCACCAATAATTTTTAAATTTTCTTTTAAACTTTATCTTTGCTAACTTACAATCTTTTGAGTATTGATAATAAGCACAAATAGCTGATCCTGAACCAGTCATCCTAACAAATAAGGGGCTATTAAGGTTTTTCAAAAATAATTTTATGTTTTTTAGTCGCGGGTACTTTAAAAAAGCTACTTTCTCAAGAGCATTAACTTGCTGAATTAAATAGTTTGAACTGAACATTTGTTTTTTTGGATAATTGAGATTTGGTTTATTGAACTTTCTAACTCCAGAGTATATTTTTTTTGTAGAACATCCAAAGTTAGGTTTAACCAACAAAGTATTATATCTAGGACACTTTGTGAATTTTTTAATTTGGTTGTTTGATTTCAAGATAGAATTAGAAAAATTTATTCCTAATATCACATCAGATCCAATTGAATTACATAGTTTTTCTATCTTTATTTTTGTGAGTTTTATAATTTTTTTTTTTACAAAGAAATTTAATATTGCAGCTGCATTCATGGATCCACCACCAAGTCCAGCTTCTTGTGGTATATTTTTTATAATATTTATTTTAAATTTTTCATTTTTTAATAAATTGTTTCTATCAAGTAAATTTAGTAATTTTTGAACTGTATTTTCTCTTTTTATATTCTTTGAAAATTTTCCATAAAAAGAAATTTGATGATTATCAGACTTTATCTTTCTAATGGAGATTAGATCGTGCAAGTGAATAAATGAAACAATACTCTCAATTTTATGCATTGAGTTTCTTTTTCCTGTTACATTTAGTGCTAAATTAATTTTAGCATAAGATTTAAGATAATTATTCCTCATTTAGGAATTTTTAAGGCCTTCAATTACTTTAATATTTATTTTATTCCTCATACTCTCTTCAGTATCATCAAACTTTAAAACATTATTCCAAAAATATCTCGCTTGTATTTTTCGATTTAATTTCCACAATATATCTCCGTAATGGTCGTTCACTATTGGATCCTCAGGCATTAATTCCACTGCTCTTTTAAGATATTTTTCAGCCTCAATGTAATCCTCTATAAGATAATAAGCCCATCCAATAGAGTCGATAATATAAGGATCGTTACTTTTTGAGTCGTATGCCCTTTTCAACATTTCCATTGCTTCATCAATTTTATGATCACGCTCTAACCACGAATAGGCCAAGTAATTAAGAACATAAGCATCATCAGGATTAATTTTTAAAGAGTTGAGCAAATCTTCGTCTGATTTTTTATAATCTCCCAACCTCTCATGGCTCCCTCCTCTTCGGTAAAATAAATCTGCTCTAAGCTCAGATTGCTCATCTAGTGTTTCAATAATTTTAGAGTAATATTCAATTGCTTTTTCATAATTTTTTGAATTTTTATAAAAATTTGCAACATCAAATATCATTTTTAAATTTGGATTATCTATTTGGCTAAATTTTACATTGATAAATTGAATTGCGTTTTCATAATCTTGCTGCTCTACAATTATTTGGGCTTCTTTCTTTATTCTAAACCAATAATAAAACTCGTCTTTTTTATTGAATTTTTTAATAATTTTTTTAACTTTACTAAATTCTTCATTTAAATAAAAATTTTCTGCAACCAAAGATAAATTAAACTCAAACTTTGTATTTAAATAATTTGATAAATTTAAATAAAAATTAGATTTTTCAAAATTGTCTTGGGATGAATAGAGATTGGATACTAAAAATAAAAACTCTGAAACAATATCTTTGTGATTTTGACACGAAAAAATTTTATTAAATTCCTTAAATTTTTTATTCTCTACCCAACTTTTACTTTGAGATAATAGAATAGTTGAATTTATATAGTCAAATTGACTGACAACATTTTCTGCTGCATTTATTTTATTTTTATCAATTAAATAATTAAGGTAAAAAAAGATATATCTAGAATAATCTCCTTCTTGACTATTAATTAAATTAAGAAAATAAGCTCCAGTCTTTTCATCGTTTAAATAACATCTTTGAAAAGTTTCCGCTATTAAGGAAAAATTTCCAAAATTTTTTTTGTTATTTAAAATCTTTTTATTTTTAAAAGTGTAAATATATTGTTTTAAAGTCTCAAAAATTACCAAGTTTATTCTATTTTGATCTTGAAATTTTAAGCTTTGAGTTAAATATTCATCTGCCTCATCAAAATTATTTTTTTTTAGGCTATCAATAATTAAAATTAAATAGGCGTCATAAAAGTCTGCATTGTCTTTATTACCACTATTTTTAATCACATTAATTGCTTGTGGAACTTTGTTGTCTAAAACTAATGAATTTACATACCTTTTTAAATATGAGTCATGTTTGTTAAGTAAAACTTTTGTAAGATTAAAAAATTTTAATGCTTTAGAATTATTTTGATTTTCAAATGCAATAATTCCTGAAAAATAATTTGATAAATCCCTAGAATTAAAGTCATTAAAAGTAGTACTTTTAGAATATATGGGTGTCTGATAGAATAATCCAAAAATAAATATTAGTTTTATTAATTTTTTTAACATTTAATCATTGTATGACTAAAAAAGTAATAAATCAAAATGACAAATTTAGGGAAGAATTGATTAATACAATTGAACCAAACTTTGTTTTTAATGATAAACCAATAAACAGATTTATTAACAATGATACAAAACTTGACGATAATCACTCTAAAAACAAGAGTGAATTACTGCTAAAACTAAAAAAACGAATCAATTCAATTGAAAATTGTAAATTGAAAGAAAATTCAAGAAATTTAATTCTAGGAGATGGAAATATTAACAGTCCTATAATGTTAATTGGTGAAGCCCCAGGTTTAGAAGAAGACAGTAATGCTAATACCTTTATGGGCGAAGTTGGAGAGCTCCTTGATAAAATGCTGCTGGCTATCGAGATAAAAAGAAAAAATATTTATTGTAGTTATTCAATAAATTTTAGACCTCCAGAAGACAGAAAACCAACGTCAGTAGAGATCAAAAGATATTCTGTGTTTTTAAAAGAGCATATATCGGTAATTGAGCCAAAAATAGTTATTTTAATGGGTAGCACTGCTATGGAGGCTGTTACAGGAATTAATGGTAAAATTTCAAGTGAAAGAGGAAAATGGAAGGAGGTCATACTAAATGGTCGAACCTATCCTTTGATGATAACTTTTAATCCTTCATATTTAATAAGGTTTCCAGAAAATAAGAAATACTCATGGGAAGATCTAAAAAAAATAAGACAGAAGATAAAAGACTTAAATTTAACAGTTTAATGAAAATAATCGCAGGTGTAGACGAAGTTGGTCGAGGAAGTTTAATTGGACCAGTTTATGCAGCAGCTGTTATTTTGAATAAATCAGTTAATTCTAAAATACTTAAAGACTCTAAAACACTAACTAAGGAAAAAAGAGAAATTTTATTTAAATACATCAAAAAAAATTCTATTTGGGCTATTGGTAAAGCCTCTGTTAAAGAAATAGATAAAATAAATATTCTTCAAGCGAGTTTACTTGCCATGAAAAGAGCAATAAAAAAACTTAAAAAAAAACCTTCACAAGTTTTAATAGATGGAGATAAATTACCAGATTTAAAAAATTACAACTTAAGAGGAATAGTAAAAGGTGACCAAAAAATACCCTCTATTTCAGCGGCATCCATCATTGCTAAAGTAACTAGAGATAATTTTATAATAACATTAGCAAAAAATAACAAAGGATATCATTGGGATCGAAATTTTGGGTACGGAACTAATCAGCATTTAAAAGCAATAAAAAAGCTTGGTGTTAACAAGCATCATAGAAAAACATTTTCACCAATATCAAAACTTAAGAAACACAATATCTAGTTATCTTAAATTTTAATTACACAAATCGGGTCTAAATATTTCAATCTCAGGTTGACCGTAGAATCCATTTGGAGTCTAATTATTTTTAAAAAATGAAAACTGATTTCAAAAATAAAATTATTAACGGAGATAGTCTCGAAGAATTAAAAAAAATTCCACGTGAAACTATTGATTTAATTTTTGCAGACCCACCATACAATCTTCAATTGAAAAGCGAATTGGTAAGACCAGACAGATCAAAAGTAGATGCTGTAAATGACAAATGGGATCAGTTCGAAAATTTCAAAAAATACGATGAATTTACATATGAGTGGTTATCAGAGTGTAAAAGAATTTTAAAAAAAGATGGAGCAATATGGGTTATTGGAAGTTATCACAATATTTTTAGAGTAGGAACTGCAATTCAAAATTTAGGATTTTGGATTTTAAACGATGTGATTTGGAATAAAAATAATCCAATGCCTAATTTTAGAGGAACACGATTTACCAATGCACATGAAACTTTGATTTGGGCATCTAAAAGTGAAAAATCAAAATATACATTTAATTATCAGTCACTAAAATGTTTGAATGATGATTTACAAATGAGATCAAACTGGGATCTTCCAATTTGCAGCGGTACAGAAAGATTGAAGAAAAATGGCAAAAAAGTACATTCAACTCAAAAACCAGAGGCTTTGCTTCATAGAGTTTTGTTAGCATCTTCAAATAAAGACGATATGATTTTAGATCCTTTTTTAGGGTCGGGAACAACAGCAACAGTTGCAAAAAAACTTGGTAGAAATTATTTTGGTATAGAAAAAGAAAAAAATTATTTCAAAGCTGCAGAAAAAAGAATTAAAAATGCAAAACCTATTGAAGATGATTTACTTGATACTCTTAAAAATAATAGATCAAAACCTAGAATACCATTTGGATCATTAGTTGAGCTTGGAATAATTAAGCCAGGTACTAGCATTTTTGACAATAAGAAAAAAATTACTGCAAAAATTTTAGCAGATGGAAGTATTAAGCATAACCAATCTGAAGGCTCTATTCATAAAGTTGCAGCTACTATTTTAGGTGCTGAAAGTTGTAATGGATGGACATATTGGCATTGCGATATCAATGGAAGAATCTATCCAATAGACTACTTGAGACAAAGATTAATCTCAAAAAATTAATTATTATAAATTTTTCCTAAATAATTTTCTAAAAATTTTTTGTTCTTAGTTAACATTTTCAATCCCATATTTCTAAAGAAGACTAGAATTGGATGTGATACATGAAAGGCAAATTGATTTAGTTTTGATCTATTGTGTATCATTTTTACTCTTGAAACTCTATTTTTATGGTAATCATTTTTGTTATTTATGATATTTTCAAATAATTCTGATGAGCTTTCAATAGACTGTGAGGCTCCTTGTGCAAAAGAAGGTGGAAAAGCAAAAAAGGCATCTCCGACAAGATGAATATTTTTTATTGATTTTTGAAAATCTTTACTAACAAAAACTGGGAAGCACTTGATATTATTTATATTACTTAAAATTGAGGAAGAAATTTTATTTTGTAATTTATTTTTAATTCCCTCAATAAATACTTTTTCCTCAAAAAGGCTATAGTTTTTAAGCTCATTTGCAGTTAATTGATGCTTTAAAACGCCAATAAAATTAAGTTCTCCAGTACTGTTGTCAATTGGGTAAATAACATAATGAAAATCAGGACCTACAAATAAAGAAATATTAATTTCATTTAAATTATTTAACATAGCCCGTGGGATTTTACCTCTAATTGCAATACAATTATTATAAGTCGGTTGAATTTTATTATTAGAAATTAAGGATTTTCCTTTAGAAAAAATACCATCAGATATAATTAGATATTCGCAAACAAAATTTTGATTATTATTAAAAGTTAAATTTATTTGATCATTTTTTTTTTCAATTTTTTCAATGCTATGTTTATATTTTATAACCTGCTCATCTAATCTATTTTTTAAAAATTCAACTAATGTAGATCTTTTCATTGTTGTGTATTTGCAATCTTCAGAATTGTATTCAGAGATATTCAAATCAGATATTTTTTTTTGATTTTCAATTTCATAAAAATCAATTTTTTCAGGATTGAACTTTTCTTTATTTTCTATTTCATTAAATCCAATTTTGTTTAAAAGCTTGATACTATTGGTTGAAAGTTGGATCCCATAACTCTCCTCTAACCCTATTGAGTGCTTTTTTTCAAATATAGTAACTTGATAATTGGGATTTTTTTTGAATAAATTAGCAATAAATAAACCTGAAATTCCTGCTCCTATAATTGCAATTTTTTTCATTTATTACTTTCTAGGTATCTAACAATTCTTTTTGTAAAAGTTGGTAATGTGTAATTTTTTAAATTCTTAGGATCGATCCAATGGGAAGTTGGCAATGAACCTACTTTATTCTTATGTTCAATTTTTATATTCATGTTCATATTTGACATCTTGAAATTAACTATATCCGTTGAACTTATAGGCTTTGATAATTCTTGCATGGGAAAAATACTAAAATTTTTCAAAAAATTAAATCTAGTATTTTTGATCAAAAGATATTTACTTTTATCTTTATAAACTTTTAATAAATAATATTTATTGTTATTCTTTTTTTTTATTTTAGTTAGTTGGAAATCTTTTTTTTTTAAAGCAATACACTTATTTGAAATTGGACAGTGTTCACAATGAGGATTATTAGGTTTGCAAATTAAAGCTCCTAGTTCCATTAAGGCTTGCGCATAATCACTTGCCCTATTTGAATACCCAAAGATTTTTTTTTTCTTGATTAAGTTTTCTTTATTAATTTCATTTTCTTTTTTTAAGTATAAGTATCTTTTAAGAACTCTTTCAATATTTCCATCTAATGGGATGATATGTTTATTGAAAGCTATAGCCGATATTGCACTCGCAGTGTAATCACCAATACCTGGAAGAGATTTTAAATCTGAATAGTTTCTTGGAAGTTTTTTATCAAATTTTTTAACTACTAATTGTGCAGTTTTTTTTAAATTTTTAACCCTAGAATAATAGCCAAGCCCCTCCCAAAGCTTAATCAGTTTATGATTTTTGGAATTTGCTAAAGTATCTAAGTCAGGAATATTTTTTATAAATCTATTGAAGTAAGGGATAACTGTTGCAACCTGAGTTTGCTGTAACATAAACTCGCTAACTAATGTGTAATATTGCTTTTTTTTATGAGAAAGATTTTTTCTCCAGGGTAAAACTCGCTTATTAATGTCGTACCAATTAAGAATTTTATTTGTTATTATTGGTTCTTTCATATGCAATTTAAAAATAATACTAAGCAGAGAAATGTCTCCATTCAAGGCCTAAGATCTTTTAAAGACACTTTGCCAAAGAATGTAAAAAGAATTATTAATAAAAAAGGTCACATTTATTCAGAAACTCTGAACAATTGGAAATACCTTGTGGGTGATGAGTTATTCAAATGCTGCTATCCAAAAACATTTAAAAGTTCGAATAAATTTGGTGTAAGCACATTAGTGATAATGGTTAAAAGGGGTCATGAAGTTGACATGGAATATTCTAAAAAAGATATTTTAAATAAGATGAATGCTTATTTCGGTTATTCGGTTGTTGAGAAAATTAAATTCATTAGTTTTAATGACGAACAAAAAGTTTATCCTAAATTAAAAATTAATGAGAAAAATGTGACAATAAACAGATATAAAGATAAAATTAGTAATGTTAAAAATGAGAAAATTAGACAATCATTATTAGAGTTAACTAAAGTATTTAAAAAAAAATGAAAAAAGTATTAATAATTTCAATATTTTGTTTCTTCGGTGCTTTAAGTACTCAAGCTGACGAAATAAAAAGAATTCTAGTAGGAAATAAGAGTGCAAAAATTTCTATTATTGCTTTTGAATCTTTAACTTGTAGCCACTGTGCTAGCTTTCATGAAGATGTTTATCCTTTATTAAAAAAAGAATATTTAGATACAGGTTTAGCCAAAATTGAATTTAGACATTTTCCACTAGACATTGCTGCTTTTAATGCATCAAAAGTTGCCCAATGTAAAAATGATGGGAACGCAGAGATATTAGAAAGTTTATATGCTAATCAACAAAAGTGGGTAAAAGGAAGTTCGGTTGAGGAAGCAAATATTAATTTAGAAAAATTTTTATCAGAAGAAGGTTTCAATATTGATTTTGAAAGCTGCATTAACAACAAGGAAATTGAAGATTTCGTATTAAATGACCGAATCGATGGTGCCAAAAACTTCAAAGTAAATGCTACCCCTACGATAATAATTAATAACGAAAAGTTTGATAAAACCTTAAATTACAAAAATTTAAAAAAAGCTCTTGAAAAACTGATATAATCTTATTCATGGAGTTTAAAAAAATCCAATTAAATGGATTTAAATCATTTGCAGAAAAAGCAGATTTTTTAATCGAAGATGGCTTGACCGGTATTGTTGGACCTAACGGGTGTGGAAAATCTAATATAGTTGAATCTCTAAGATGGGCAATGGGTGAAACATCTGCAAAAAGCATGCGTGGATCTGGAATGGAAGACGTAATTTTTTCAGGTACTTCTAATAAAGCTTCAAAGAATATTGCTGAAGTTACGATAGAAGTTGAAAACAAAAATAAAGAAGGTCCTGTTCAATATCGAGATCAAGATCAAATTCAAATTAGAAGAAAAATAGAAAAAGATAAAGGCTCTAAATTTTATATTAATGGTAAAGAGGTACGAGCTAGAGATGCTCAAATGTTTTTTGCTGATTTATCTACTGGTGCACATTCTCCATCAATAATTAGTCAGGGAAGAATTGGAGCTTTAGTTACTGCAAAACCAACAGATCGAAGATCAATTTTAGAGGAAGCTGCAGGTATTTCTGGTCTGCATGTGAGAAGACATGAAGCTGAATTAAGATTGGGAGCTGCAGAAAACAATCTTAAAAGAGCTGATGAGCTTAGAAGACA
>CABZSY010000019.1 GCA_902528505.1 uncultured Pelagibacteraceae bacterium | reverse complement strand
AAAAAAAATTGAATTAGATAAATCAATATCACTCAAGAAAAATTGGGATATAGGACACTTAAGAGATCAATCAATGAGAAATTCAATTAAAAATTATATACAAGAAGCAGATGAAAAAGATTGGATAATAATTTCAGATTTAGATGAGATTCCAAATCCAAGTAAATTTTCTAATTTTAATGAAAAGTTTAAATTTGCTTTCTTTGAACAGAGATTTTTTAATTATAAATTTAATATGTTAAATAAATCTACGCCAAAATGGTATGGATCACGTATATGTGTAAAAAAATTTTTAAAATCACCTCAATGGTTAAGAAATATTAAAATAAAAGAGAGACATTTTTTATTAAAATATATCTTAAATAAAAATTATCATATTATTAAAGATGGCGGATGGCATTTTAGTGATATTAAGACAGCAAGAGAATTAATTCAGAAAATAAGTTCTTTTGCACATGGAGAGCTCAATCAGGATAAATTTAAAAACGAAGAAATAATAAATAAAAAGATAGAAAATTTACATGACATCTTTGATAGACCAATAGAATATGAAAAAGTTATGATTGATAAAGATTTTCCTGACTATTTTGTTGAAAATAAACAAAATTATAAAAATTGGATAATTTAGAAATTTGATTTTTGTGGAGAGGTGGCCGAGTGGTTGAAGGCGCACGCTTGGAAAGCGTGTAAAGGAGTAATCCTTTCATGGGTTCGAATCCCATTCTCTCCGCCATAAAAAAAGCTATATTTAACAATGTTTATTTGCACTTTTTATTTTTTATCTACAAAGATAAATCAGCAATTTTTACAAATAATGATATAATTTTTTTTTTCCAAATCTTAAAAAATGACAAATAAAAATACATATCAGGCAGACTCTATAAAAGTCTTAAAGGGTTTAGAAGCAGTACGAAAAAGACCTGGAATGTATATAGGTGATACAGATGACGGAACTGGTCTGCACCATATGGTTTATGAGGTTGTGGATAATTCTATTGATGAAGCTTTAGCAGGTCACTGTAAAAATATAAATATAAGAATTAATTCAGATGGAACAGTCACTGTAAGCGATGATGGTAGAGGGATACCTGTAGATATTCATAAGACAGAAAAAAAATCTGCTGCAGAAGTTATTATGACCCAGCTTCATGCAGGAGGAAAATTTGATCACGTCTCATACAAAGTATCAGGAGGATTACATGGAGTTGGTGTTTCAGTCGTGAACGCACTATCTGAAAAATTGCAATTAGAAATTGACAGAGACAACAAAAAATATTTTATAGAGTTTGAAAATGGCGAAGCAAAGTCACCATTGAAAGCAATTGGAAAATCAAAGCAATCTGGTACTAAAGTTACCTTTTTACCATCTAAAGAAATTTTTTCGTCAATTAAATTTAGCCCCAACGTTTTAATTAAAAGAATGAGAGAATTAGCATTTCTAAATAAGGGTATCAAAATTATTTTTATTGATGCAAGCTTAAAAAAAGAAAAAATATCTGAATTTAAATTTGATGGTGGAGTAACAGAGTTTGTAGATTTTTTAGATGAAAAAAGAGAAAAATTGCAAAATAAAAATGGAAATGATCTGTTTAGAAAACCAATTTACATAGAAGGGAAAAAAAATAATGTCGAAATCGAGTGTTCTTTAAAATGGAATGCGGGCTATGCTGAAGAAATCTTTCCATACACAAATAATATATATCAAAAAGATGGTGGTACCCACTTATTAGGATTTAGAAGTGCATTAACCCGTGTTATAAATAAATATGCTAACGAACACAATTTACTAAAGAAAAATAAATTAGCAATTTCTGGAGACGATGTAAAAGAAGGTCTTACATGTGTTTTATCCACTAAAATTCCTGACCCAAAATTTTCATCTCAAACAAAAGATAAGTTAGTGTCTTCAGAAGTAAGAATGATTGTAGAAACAGTGGTAAATGAAAAATTATCAACATGGTTTGATCAAAATCCAACTATTGCAAAAATAATTTTAGCTAAAATAATTCAAGCAGCAATGGCAAGAGATGTTGCCAGAAAAGCAAGGGAAAACGTTAGAAGAAAAGGGGCGCTTGAATTAAGTGGTCTTCCTGGAAAATTAGCAGACTGTCAAATAGGAAAACAAGAAGGAACAGAGCTGTTTATAGTTGAGGGAGATTCTGCAGGAGGATCTGCAAAACAAGGAAGAAATAGGTCAAATCAGGCAGTTTTACCTCTTAGAGGAAAGATTTTGAATACTTATGTCGAGGATTTGACAACTAAAAAAAATGGTAATGGCAATGGATCAGATAAAAGAACTAAGGCTTTATCAAAAATGATATCTTCAAACGAGATAGTGACATTAATTAATGCATTAGGATTAGATCCAAAAGCACAGGAAATAGATCTAAAAGATTTAAGGTACGGTAAAATAATAATTATGACCGATGCTGACGTAGATGGTTCACATATCAGAGCTTTATTGTTAACTTTTTTTAATAATGAACCATTTAACAAACTAATTGAAAATGGACACATATATTTAGCTCAACCACCATTGTTTAAAATTAACAAAGGAACCAAAGGTATTTATATTAAAGATGAAAAAGAATTAGAGGATTATATTTTAAATAATAATAAAGAAATTAAGAAAATAAAAAAAGGCACAAAAGAATTTACTAATATTTTAGATGCAGAAAAATCTAAAATGAATATACAAAGATTTAAAGGTTTAGGAGAAATGAATCCTGAAGAATTGTGGAGCACTACACTTGATCCAGAAACTAGAAATTTACTTCAAGTACAGTATTCTAAAGATCTAAAAAAAGATCAAAGTTTAATACATACACTTATGGGTAATGACGTTTCACTCAGAAAGGATTTTATTGTTTCGAATGCAATTAATGTTCAAAATCTTGATATTTAAAAATGAGGTTCTTTGAAACGTCGAAACAGTACTCTTTTAAAAAATCAACTTATATAACCTTAAGATGGATCGGAATTATTGGGCAATTGCTAGCCGTAAACTTTGTATATTTAATTCTAAATTTTAAGTTTGATTTTATTTTATCAAATTTAATAATCATACTCGGTATCTCAAGTAATCTTTATTTAATTTATATTTATAAAAAGACCCAATTATCAGATAGGTCAGCATTTATTTTCTTGTTTATTGATATAATTCAACTGAGTGCTTTACTTTACTTGACAGGAGGTATTGTTAATCCTTTTGTTATATTTTTATTAATACCAAGTGTATTTTCATCTTCTAACCTAAGTTTTAAAACTAATTCATTGTTAGTAATCTTCACTGCTATTTCGGTATTATTTCTGACTTTTTATTCTAAAGATTTGCCATCACCTCTTAGTGATCATTTTCATGTTAGCCCTTATTACTATTTTTCCATACCAATTGCATTAGTTATAGCCCTAGTTTTTTTAAATTATTTTGCAATGACATTCGGCTCACAATCACGCTTGAGGAAAGATGCTTTATCAAAAATGGAAGAAGTAATGGCAAAAGAACACGAATTACTTTCATTAGGTGGTCAAGCGGCTGCAGCTGCACATTCCTTAGGTACTCCACTTTCTACAATCAAAATAATTACTCAAGATTTAGCCAAACAATTTAAGAATAATAAAGAATTCGAGAAAGATATAGAATTATTAAATAGTCAGGTAGAAAGATGCAATGAAATTCTAAAACGTTTGAGCTTAAACCCAGTTGAAGAAGATGATTTTATAGATAAAGATCTAACTGTAAGAGAATATTTGTCAGAAATTATTTCATCTTTTAGGGAAATAAGTAATAAAAATTTTGTATTTAACTTTGATCAAGATTCTAATCCAAAAGAAATAACTAAATCTATAGAGATTGTATATGGATTAAGAAATTTTATTGGGAATGCTAATAAGTTTTCAAGGGACAAAATTTTTATAAATTTGAAAAGCGACAGTGAAATGACTGAAATAACAATAGAAGATGATGGGGATGGATTTCCTAGAGATATTCTGCCTAAAATTGGAGAGCCTTATTTAAAATCAAACAATTCAGAAGAAAAGTCTAAAACAGGTTTAGGACTTGGATTATTTATTGGTAAAACTTTATTAGAAAAAAATTTTGCTTCACTAAATTTTAGAAACTCCAAAACAAGAAGCGGAGCAGAAGTTATAATTAATTGGAAGAATTCAGATTTATTTAATATTTAATGATATTTTTTTTTGGTATCAAAAAGAGAACTTAATTGAGAAATCATTACGTCTCCTAACTCATTAACATCAGTAATCTTAATCGCTTTGTCATAATATCTGGATACATCATGACCTATTCCAATTGCTAAAACTTCAATATCAGACTTATTTTCAATATATTTAACTATTTTTTTTAAATGTTTTTCAAGAAAATCACCTGAGTTAACAGAAAGAGTTGAGTCATCGACTGGAGCTCCATCCGAAATAACCATTAAAATTTTTCTTTCTTCTTTTCTTTTTTTAATTCTACCGTATGCCCAGGATATTGCCTCTCCATCAATATTTTCTTTTAGAAGACCCTCTTTAAGCATTAGTCCCAAGTTATTTTTTACCTGTCTCCAGTGAGTATCTGCACCTTTATAAATTATATGTCTTAAATCATTTAATCTTCCAGGAGTTTTTGGTTTTGAATTTTTAGCCCATAGTTCTCTTGATTGTCCACCTTTCCAGTTTTTAGTTGTAAAGCCTAAAATTTCGACTTTGACAGAACATCTCTCAAGAGTTCTAGATAAAATATCTGCACAAATTGCAGCTATTGTAATAGGTCTTCCTCTCATTGAACCAGAGTTGTCTATTAACAAAGTGACAACAGTATCTTTGAAATCTAAATCTTTTTCTTTTTTAAATGATAAAGAGTTGTATGGATCCATTATTATTCTTGGTAGCTTTGAACTATCAAGCAATCCTTCTTCTAAATCAAATTCCCATGCTCTATTTTGTTTTGCCAGCAGCTGTCTTTGTAGTTTATTGGCTAGTTTCGTAATAATATCTTGAAAACCTATTAATTGTTGGTCCAAACTTTTTCTTAATTTAGTTGCCTCATCTGCGTTTTCCAAGTTTTCTGCCTTAACAGTCTCATCAAATTGTGAAGTGAAGACTTTATAATCAAGATCGAGATTATTAATATTCTTTTTCAGAACTTGCTCTGTATTTTGCTCTTCGGACTCTATTTCTGATAGCTGTTCATCTAAATTAAATTCATCAACTTCATATTCTGCATCCAAAGTTGCTTGGTCTTCCTGATCTTTATTTTCATCTTTTGTATCTTCATTATCATTATTCTGATCATCATTTGATGGATTGTCTTGCCCTTGATCCTGATTTTCCTCATTTGTTTGGTTTTCTTCATTTTGAAAAATATCCATCTCTTGTAAAATTTGAGAAAAACGGGAACTATAAGTATTTTGATTTTCAAGGTTATCTATTAAAAACTCTTTGTGTTTTTCTATAGATTTTTCAAAGTCTTTTTCCCAAAAATAAAGCATTTTTGAGGTCAATGGATTGAGTTTTACTTTATGAAAATTTTTAAGCATGTAGAGTTCAAATGCTTCAGTAACACTAACATCCTCTTTAGTTTTCAATTGATCTCTCCGCTTTTTGTTAATTATCTGAGAATAATTTTCATGAAAGTTTTTTTCAATTCCTTTTAACATTCGGCCACCCAAAGCTTCATATCTTATTTTTTCTGCGATATTATAAAGAGATCTAGAAGAATTATTTCCTGGTAAATTTTTCCTATAAATAGCATCATCAGAAAATTTTTTCTTTAAAGCTGAAGAGTCTGTCTCTGCTCGCAATTTTATAAAGTCACTTGGACTATTTATGGAGTCAATTTCTATAGAATTTATATCTTTCGACTGTTTTTCAGAAACTTTTTTATTTAAATCAAAGTCATCAGAAATAACTTTTGCTGTTGAAGTTAATGCAATCCTGAATTTTTCTTTTAAGTTGCTTTCCCTGCTACTCATTTAAATTTGAATATTTATCAACGACTCAGGTAATTCTTCACCAAAACATCTTTGATAATATTCAGCGATAGTATTTTTCTCCATATCGTCACATTTATTTAGAAAAGTTACTCTGAAAGCGTAACCAATATCTTTAAAGATCTCTGAATTTTCTGCCCAGTGCATAACTGTTCTTGGACTCATTACTGTTGAAATATCACCTGCAATAAACCCTTTACGCGTTAAAGAAGCCACTTTGATCATGTTGGAAACAACTTCTTTTCCCTTTGAATTGTTTAAATTCTTGTTTTTAGCTAAAACAATTTCCATTTCTCTGTCAAGACTAAGATAATTTAGTGTCGTTACTATATTCCATCTATCCATTTGACCTTGGTTTATTTGCTGAGTGCCGTGGTAAAGACCACTGGTGTCCCCTAAGCCTACAGTATTTGACGTTGCAAATAATCTAAAAAATTTATTTTGCTTTATTACTTTATTTTTATCTAACAGAGTAAAATTACCTTCAGCTTCTAATACACGTTGAATTACAAACATAACATCAGGCCTTCCTGCATCATATTCGTCAAACACAAGAGCAACTGGATTTTGAATAGACCATGGCAGGATACCCTCATTAAATTGAGTGATTTGTTTGCCCTCTTTTAAAACAATTGCATCTTTTCCAATTAGATCTATTCGACTAACATGGCTGTCTAGATTTACACGAATACATGGCCAATTTAGTCTAGCAGCTATTTGTTCAATATGAGTAGATTTACCTGTGCCGTGGTATCCTTGAACTAAAACTCTTTTATTAAATGAAAATCCAGAAATGATTGCTAGAGTAGTGTCTCTATCAAACTTATAACTTTTATCAATTTCAGGAACATAATCATTTTTTTTTGAAAATGCTTCTACTTCCATCTCTGAATCTATTCCAAAAGTTTGTTTCAGGGAGACTTTAATATCTGGTTTTATGTCAAGATTTGGTGTCAATTTTATCTCTATAAGTGTTCTTGAGCTGAGTATAAGCTAAAGTTATTAATTTAAGTTTTTCCTCGTATTTTTTGTTTCCAGAATTCATATCAGGGTGGAACTTTTTCACAAGCACTTTGAATTTATGCTGTATTTTCTTCCACTTTAGTCCTACAGAAATACCAAGAATACCAAAAGCTTTGATATCTTTGTGATCAAATTTAAATTGACGCATATGATCAAAATCACCATTTATTTTGTCCTTATCTAGCTCATCTTTTAATGTTGTATTCCACAGAACTTTAAAAAAATTATCTGAAGAGCTAAAACTCTGAGTAGGTTTATGCCATATCATATCAGACTTCAAAAAATCCATTACTTGGTCATCATTCATACCTGAAAAGTAATTCCAATTTTTATTGAATTCTTTTACATGCTCAAGACATAGCATTCTAAATTTTTTACTATTATCTTTTTCAACCGGTGCTTTATATTCACCAATTTCATTACAATTATTCCAGTCACAAATATTTTTCATGATATATAATAAATTATACTTATGGATATAAATGACTTAATTGCAATTGTAAAAAAAAAATTACTAAATCAGATAAATATTGAATGTATTAAAATTGAGGATAAATCTTTTCTTCACAAAAATCATGCTGGCAATCAAGAAGGTAAATTTCATTTGAAAATAAGTTTAATCTCAGACGAACTCAAGAACATGAATAAGATAGAAAGTAATAAGAAAATTTACAAAATTCTAGATAAAGAGATGAAAGAGTCTATTCACTCGATACAAATCTTAATTTCGTAAAAAATTTTTTAAAAATAAACCTATTTTTTTTTTAGAATATTCTTTATTAATTATTGGGGTTCCAATTTTCTTGAGCAAGACCAAATTAATATTATTTGATCTATTTTTTTTATCTTTTGCCATAAAGCTTAAAATTTTGTTTACATCTTTTTGGCTAAAAAATTTACTTACTGAAGATGGTAAATCGGAATTATCAATGTGATCTATAATAGAATAATACTCTCTTTTATTCATATGTTTTGTCTTAAGACTAAAATTTAGTGCAGTTTTCATTCCAAGTATTACAGCTTCACCATGATTTAGCTTTTTGCCATATCCCAATGTTGCCTCATAAGCATGAGCAAACGAATGACCAAAATTTAAAATTTTCCTCAAGCCTTTTTCTTTTTCATCTTTTTCAACAACAAATTTTTTAATTTTACAACTTTCATAAATAGATTTTTCAAGGAAGGGAGAAGTGAGTTTTAAAATTTTTTTTTTATGCTTATTTAAAAAATTATAAAATTTTTTATTTCCAATAATTGAATGTTTTAAAATTTCTCCATATCCACAAACAATCTGTCTTTTAGGCAATGTTTTTAAAAAATCAGTATCAGAAATAACAAGATTGGGCTGATAAAAACTCCCAATTAGATTCTTGCCATACTTGGTATTTACACCGGTCTTACCACCAATTGATGAGTCAACTTGTGACAAAAGAGTAGTTGGTATATTAATAAACTTGAGTCCCCTTTTGAAAAGACTTGCAGCAAAACCACTTATATCACCTGTAATTCCTCCCCCAATAGATATCAAACAGTCATCCCTGGAAAAATTTTTATTTAACAAAATTTCTAAAATTTTGTTTATACTATTCATATTTTTATTTAATTCATTGGCTTTAAAATAATGGGTATAACTTATTTTATTTTTTAAAGATTTTTTAATTTTTGAAACAAATTTTTTCGGAACATTACTATCTACAACTAAAAGATATCTGTTAAATTTAATTAGGTTAGATTTTGTAATATGAGAAATTTTTGCAGATATTTTTTTTCCAATATAGATAGGATATTTCTGTGTCTTTGTTTCTATATTTAATTTAATTTGACTCATAAATTTTAATTATTTTATTAACTACTTCGTTTTTAGTTAATTTATCACATTTAATTTCAAATAAAGCCCTTGCATAAATGGTAGAACGCTTTTGAATCAAATCAATTATTTGATTATCTGATGAGTTTATAGCAAGAGGTCTTTTTTTGCTATTTTTTATTCTTCCTAATAAAATATTTTTATTCCAGTTTAGCCAAAAGGATATATGACTTTTTAAAACTTCTTTTCTAATATTTTCATTCATGAAAGCTCCACCACCAAGAGAAATCACAGAGGACTGTAGTTTTAAATTTTTTAGTGTTATTTTCTCCTCAACTTTTCTAAAAAAATCTTCACCCTCGTCATCAAACATTTTGCTTATTGTTGTGCCCATTTTTTTTTTCAATCTCATTATCTATATCTATAAAGTTTAATTTTAGTTTTTTTGCGACCAGCATGCCTATAGAACTCTTTCCAGATCCCATCATTCCTAAAAACACAAGATTTTCTTTTGATTTCATAAGTTTCTTTATTGAAAAAACACAAATATGTCTTAATTTGAAATTATTTAAAGTTATATGCAATTTACTAAAAACACAAGTTCAAGCAAAGCTAGTATTGCCGGAATAGTAATTAAATTAACACTTGGAGTGATTGTTGTTATAGGAATTGTATTTTTTATAAACTCATTAGATTTTCCTGCCCCTAAAAAAGAAATAGAAAAAATAATCCCAAATGAAAATTTTAAAATTGTTAAATAAAAAATATTTTTCAATTTTAATATTCTATTTATTATCAGGGACAAATATTTTTGCAGAAGACAAACCAGTTGATATCTGGAATTTAGAAAAAAAAAGAAACAGATATTATTGTAGAAACCAATATTTCCGATCAAAACCAAAACAATAGCACTGGAAGCAGAATTTATGATATGCAATCAAACAAGAAAAATGATCCAGTTAAACTAGACCAAGATGTTGCATCGAAAGAGATTAAAATTGCAGGATTATATGATCCAGCTGAATATGGACTAAGTATTGATATGTGGTCAAATTCTGACGGCTCTAAGTTAAAAAGTCTTTTTGAAAACATTAATAAATATAATCTTTCAAAAGATGCTTCTGAAATAATGAATATTTCCATGTTAACCAATGCTTACTATCCAAATCAAAATATAAGCGAGAAAGAGTTTTTGAAATTTAAATCTGATTGGTTAATTAAAAACTCTAATTTAGAGCTAATTGAAGAATACTTGATAAAAAATCAGTCCATCAACCTTCACCCTGAGCTAACTCGATTTTTAGTAGACACCTATTTATCTGATTCAAATATAAAAAAATCATGTGAAATTTTCTCTAATTTTACTATACCAATCGAGGACGAATATTTGTCCAAGTTTAATTTATATTGTTTAATTAATTACGGTAAAAATGAAGAGGCTCAATTAATTTTAGATTTAAAAAAAGAACTTGGTTTTCAAGATGATTACTATGAAAATAAAATAAGTTATTTAATTGGATATGTAGAGGAAGCAGATAAAGCAATTTCTGAAAACTCTATTTTAGATTTTCACTTAGCACATAGAACTGATCCTGAATTTTCTTTTGAGCCAAATTTAGATACTCCAAAATTTATTTGGCAATATTTATCCTCAACCAATCTTCTTTTTAATATTCAAGATATAGAAATCACAGATATAGATAAAATTTCTACGATTGAAAAAGCAGTTCATGATAAAAATTATTCAGAAAAAGATTTATTTGAATTTTATAAAAAGTTTCAATTTAATATTAATCAGTTTTTAAATGTACAAGAAGCCTATAAATCCTTGTCACCAATAGAGGGTAGAGCACTCTTATACCAACGATCACTTTTAACAAAGGATACAAATTTAAAGTTAGAGTTGTTGAAAACTTTAAAAGATATGTTTAATAGGGATGAAATTGGCGATGCTTTTGATGAAGAATTAAAACGTTTTTTAAATCAAATTTCAGAAGATGATGTACCTTCAAATTATACAACTTTTTATAATAGCTATTCTAAAACTGAGAAAGTAGGAGATAAAAAAATTAAATTTAACAATAAGATTTTGCATCAATCTAAATTAGTGAATTATTTTAACGGGGACTACGCCAAATCCCAGATAGAACAAGATCTCGAAAAATTTTTAAAGAAAATCAAAAAAGATAAAAAATATTTTTTATCCAAAAAAGATATTATTTTCTTAGAAGCATTGAAATCTGATGGAATACAAATCTCAAAAAAATTTGATAGCTTATATGAGATTAAAGAGTCAGAAATGCCCGCAGATATTCAGTTTATGATTGAAAACAACGAAATTGGTGCCGCATTACTACGAGTAATTGAAGTCATTGGTCCAGAAAAAATTGAGAATCTAGATGAAGATACAGTTTATTTTATTATCAATACACTCAATCAGCTAAATGTTGATTTGATTAGAAATAAACTTTTGTTAAAAGTTCTACCTTTAAAAGTATAAAATTTATAATAAAATAATTTTAAAAATGGCTATAAGAACTATAATTACAGAACCCAATAAACTGCTGAGACAAGTTTCAAAACCAGTAAGTAAAGTTGGAAAGGAAGAGCAGAAACTAATGAAAGACATGTTGGAGACTATGTATGCTGCTAACGGAATTGGCCTTGCTGCAATACAAGTTGGAATACCAAAAAGGATTATAGTCATGGATATTTGCAAAGAAGAAAACAAAAAAGAGCCGAGATATTTTGTAAATCCTATAATTAAAAATAAAGATCCTTTAAAAGCAACCTATGAAGAAGGATGCCTTTCGGTTCCAAACCAATTTGCAGATATAGATAGACCAAGTAAATGTGAAGTAGAGTTTTTGGATTATTATGGACAAAAACAATTATTAAAGGCTGAAGGTTTACTTGCTACATGCATTCAACACGAAATGGATCACCTAGAAGGCATATTATTTATCGATTATCTCTCGAAATTAAAAAGATCGATGATAATTAAAAAATTATCAAAATTAAAATCAAGTACAGCCGAAGTTTAATTCATGGCTAAGAAAATTATTTTTATGGGTACACCCATGTTTGCCGTACCAATTTTAAAATCCCTTTATCAAAATGGATATCCTGTGACATGCGTTTATACTCAACCTCCACAAAAATCACATCGTGGACAAAAAATTAACAAATCTCCTATTCAAGGAATTTCTGAAACTTTAAATTTAGAGTACAGGGCACCATCAACTTTAAAAGAAAATAAAGAAGAATACGAATTTTTTAAATCAGTAGATGCAGATCTAGCAATTGTTGTAGCCTATGGACAAATTATACCTAAAGAATTTTTAAGTTTAACAAAAAAAGGATTTATAAATATACATGCATCTATCCTGCCCAATTGGAGAGGAGCGGCACCCATACAGAGAGCTATAATGAATTTAGATAAAGAAACTGGGGTCAGTATTATGAAAATAGAGGAAAAATTAGACGCAGGTCCTGTTTGCAATACCTATAAGATCAATATGGAGAACAATTTTAATTCTACAGAAATTTCTGAAAAGTTATCTTTTATTGCTGCAGAAAAAAATTTTAGATAATATCGATGACATACTTGAAGACAAAGCAACTTTCGTGTCTCAAGATCATTCTAAAGCAACTTATGCTCCAAAAAATTCAAAAGACCGAAGGTTTAATTGATTGGACGACAAATGCAGAAAATATTATAGGGAAAATAAATGGTTTATATCCAGTCCCAGGTGCTTTTTTTATATCAAGTGGTGAGAGATATAAAATTTTAAAAGCAGAAATCAGCAATGGGATTGGAAATCCGGGACAGGTTCTTAATGATTATTTAGAAATTGCTTGTGGAGATAATCAATCAATTAAGGTCACAGAGATACAAAGACAAGGAAAAAGGCCTCAAAATATTGGTGAATTTATGCTTGGTTCAAGAATTAGAAAAGGCCATCAGATTTAAATGGCGAGGTATCAAGTTCTTATTGAATATGTTGGAACAAGTTTTAGAGGCTGGCAGTTTCAAAAAAAAGGCTCTACTATTCAAGGATTAATTCAACAACATTTATCAAAACTTTTAAAAGAGAAAATAATTCTAAATGGATCTGGCAGAACAGATGCAGGTGTACATGCTCACGCTCAGTCAGCTCACTTTGATTCTCAAAAAAAAATTTTAGATCTAACAAAATTTTTAAAATCAATTAATCATTTTCTTAACAATAAAGGTATAGCAATTACTCAAATTAAAAAAAGAAGTGAAAAATTTCATTCACGATTTTCTGCTAAACAAAGAATTTATAGATATATAATTTTTAACCAAATAAGTGCTCCTGTAATTGAAAATGGAAGAGGGTGGCATGTGAGAAAAATACTAGATGTTGATTTAATGAAAAAAGGGGCGAAAAAATTATTGGGGACAAATGACTATTCAACGTTTAGATCATCAAGTTGTCACGCTAAAAGTCCAATTAGAACAATTAAATCAATTAAAATAAGAGCATTAAAAAATAAAATTGAAATAGAATTTAAATCACAATCATTTTTACAACAACAAGTAAGATCGATGGTAGGTTGTCTAAAATATTTAGGTGAAAAGAAATGGAGTCTAAAGACTTTTGACAAAGTATTTAAATCTAAAAAAAGAGCACTGTGTGCTCCACCAGCACCACCTGAAGGGCTTTTTTTATATAGAGTTATTTATTAATTTTTTTCTTATTACTCATTGTAAACTTTTTATTTATTCTCCATCTAGACTCAGCTCTTACTATATAGCCACAACAGTTTTTAGATTTACATTTACACGGAAATTGTTTGTAATTTTCATCGTAACTAAATCCATAATCACAAGTAAATTCCTCATCCTTTTTTATGTCTCTTATTGCTTTGACCCAAATTTTTAGTCCTTTACCATCATAGTCGCAATTGTTATCACATGAATGATTGATTAAACCTGCAGTATTCCATGGAAAATCTCCATCAAGATCGTATCTTTTATTTATAGTAAATAAATAAATGGGTTTACCATTATCATATTTATCAGATTCTTCAGTTTGTTTTTTGGTGATTAATTTACCGATGTAATCAATTACCTTAGTTCCAGCTTTAATATCTTTTGTTGCGTAAAGTCCTCTTCCTTTTTTATCTATAGCTGACTTTTTAATTCTGTACAGTTTCATTTAGATCGTGTTTAGATAGTTATATTAAATTATCAATCAAATTCTATGAGAGCATCAACATGTCTTTTGGTGCTTTCTTGCAAAGCTTTAAGATCATATCCACCCTCAAGTATTGATACAACATTTCCATTACAAAATGATTTTGAGATCTCTAATGTTCTTTTAGTAATTTTATAAAAATCTTCAGAACTAAGCTGCAGTTGGGCCAAAGGATCATCAATGTGTGCGTCAAAACCTGCAGAAAACAACAAGAATTCAGGCTTAAACTCTCTCACTTTATTTAAAACATTTTCGTAAGCGTTTAGATACTTTTCTGCAGATGTTCCAGCTTCAAGGGGGATATTTAATACGTTATTGAAATCACCTTTTTCTTTTTCAGAGCCAGATCCTGGATAATAAGGGTATTGATGAGTAGAAATAAATAAAACTTTCTCGTTATCATAAAAAATATTTTGAGTACCGTTTCCGTGGTGAACATCAAAATCAATAATTGCGATTTTTTTATATTTGTATTTTTCAATTAAGTAATTTGCCCCAACAGCAACATTATTATAGATACAAAAAACCCATTGCCTTCTCTTTTTCTGCATGATGTCCTGGAGGTCTTACTGCACAAAATGCATTTTTAAATTCTTTTTTCTTTACGCCATCAATTGCAGTTATAATTGAAGCTACAGCATCTTTAGAAGCATCTTTGCTACCAGGAGAAACTACAGTGTCTCCATCAAGAAAATTATATCCTTTTTTTGGAAAAGATTTATCAACTTGATCTATATAATTTGAGGTATGAGTTTTAATCAAAAGAGAATTATCAAATTTATTTGGTTTTTTCCAAATTAGGTTTTTATTGTCTAATTTTTTAAAATTATCTATTACAGCAGTAACTCTATCAATTTTTTCAGGATGTCCATCCCCGGTATTATGATTTTGATATGTATCTGATGTAATTAACCCTGTTCTCACTTAAAATAATTTTTCAATATATTTGAATAAATTGAGGTCAATTTTTTTAGATCTGATAATGAAACTGCCTCATCTACCTTATGCATCGTTTTACCAACCAACCCAAATTCTAAACAAGGTGCAATTCTCCTTATAAATCTTGCATCTGAGGTTCCTCCTGTTGTTGAAAGCTTAGGATTAATTTTTGTAATTTTCCTAATTACATCTTTTATCATAAAAGTTGTTTTATTAGGATTTGTTAAAAAAGCTTCTCCAGATACACTGTATTCAATTTTATATTTAGATTTGTTTTTAGCTGATATTTTTTTAATAACTTTATTTATCTTCTTCTTAAGTGAGGAAGAGGAATGTTTATTATTAAATCTTATATTAAATGTAGCAGATGCAACCCCTGGAATTACATTATCAGCGGTGTTATTAATATTTATTTTCGTTATTTCCAAGTTAGTTGGTTGAAAATCTTTAGTTCCTTGGTCAAATTTGATATCTTTTATTAATTTAAGTATTTGCACAAGTGCTGTTGAAGGATTATTTGCTCGATGAGGATAAGCTACGTGACCTTGCACTCCAGTGATAGTTAGTCTACCGTTCATACTTCCTCTTCGCCCAATTTTAATCATTTCACCTAATTTACTTGGGTTCGTTGGTTCACCTACTAAACAAAAATCAATTTTCTCTTTTCTTTTTTTTAAATACTCCACAACCTTTTTAGTCCCATTAATAGCAGCACCCTCCTCGTCCCCAGTAATCAAAAGACTAATTGAGCCACTAAAATTAGAGTAATTTTCAATAAAATTACTTATTGCTGAAACGAAAGCTGCTATAGAGCTTTTCATATCATTTGCACCTCTTCCAATTAAATGTCCTTTTTTAATTGAGGGTTTAAATGGATTTACTGTCCAGTCTTTTAGATTTCCAGCAGGAACCACATCTAAATGACCAGCATAACAAAAGTTAGGACTTTTATTACCAAGCCTTGCATAAAGATTTTTTACTGGTTTGCTGTTATTTTCTCTAAACTCAAGTACTTTAGTTTTAAAACCAAGTTGTTTTAGTTTTTTTTCTAAAAAACTCATTATTCCTGCATCAACAGGAGTTACCGATGGAAACCTAATTAGCTCTTTAGCTAATTGAAGTTCGTTGATTTTTTGCATTTTTATTCTCTTAAAAGATCGTTTACTGATGTTTTTGATCTAGTTTTTTCATCAACCTGTTTAATAATTACTGCACAATAAAGTGATGCTGCTGCTGGATTATTTTTATCAGGTAAAGAACCAGGTACAACAACTGAATAAGGTGGAATTTTTCCATAAGTAATTTCACCAGTTTTTCTATCAACTATTTTTGTTGATTGACCGATATACATTCCCATACTTAATACAGATCCCTCTCCAATTATTACACCTTCAACAACCTCTGACATAGCACCAAGGAAAACATTATCCTCAATTATTGTGGGTAATGCTTGAGCAGGCTCGAGTACACCTCCCACACCTGAACCAGCTGAAATATGACAATTTTTTCCAATTTGACTACAACTTCCAGCTCTAGCAAAAGCTTTTGATCTGATGTTAGAAAAATTTAAAATAGATCCAAAAGAAACTCTTTATATTGAAGATATTGCAAAAAATTTATCCATTGGGAAAGAAAGAGGAACAACAACTGTATGGTTAATCAATGACGAATACTGGGGTAAAAAAGAGTCAGATAAAGAATACATCGATTATAAAATTGAAAATCTTTCTTTATTTTTAAAAGAAATAAGGTTATTAAAAAACACATAAAAATTATGAGCATAGAAAATATTATTAATGAAGCATGGGGAAAAAGGGATCAAATAACCCCAGGTTCAGATGAAAATTTAAAGAATACTGTAAATCAAATTATTGACGATTTAGATAGTGGTAAAGTCAGAGTTGCTGAAAAAATAAATGGTGAGTGGACAACTCATCAATATCTT